>JACCUV010000353.1 GCA_013698495.1 Chloroflexia bacterium | reverse complement strand
GTTCGTGAGGTTTCCATTGTGCGAAATGGCAAGTTCGCCGAGATCGGTGTCGACCCGCATCGGCCCGACGTTGCACTCGCTGTTCGATCCGGAGGTGGAGTAACGCGTGTGTCCAATCGCCACGTGCCCCGGCAATTCCAGGAGATCCTGTTCATCGAAGGCCTGCGATACGAGTCCCAAACTGGTGTGACTGGAAATTCGGCGGCCATCGGATGTGGCGATGCCGGCGCTTTCCTGGCCGCGATGTTGCAACGCAAACAGCCCGAAAAATGTGAGACGCGCGACTTCCTCGCCCGGAGCATAGATTCCGAAGACGCCGCACTCTTCGTGAGGTTTGTCAAAGTCGTCCAATCGCTCGTAGGGTTGGGGAATATCTGGAGAAAACATTCTGCTATTGCTCCCATGCGTTGGTATGCAGATTGAAATCCCGATCAGGCGCTAACAAATTGCATCTGGAGCGGAGCCAGCGCCCGAGCGCTCGCTTCTCGAAGGTCGTTGATCGGGATCGTCGATGCTAGCCCAAGCTTGAGCGCCGAACCGCCAACAGTCCCGATCCTGATCGCCGCCACGCCCGCCGCCAAGGCGACGTTTTCGATTGAACCGCGTTGCGAAGAGGGAGCTGCAACCAAGGCCCGGCTGGCGGATTCGCCAAACCATCGAAGGTCGTTCCGCTTGTCGTCGGTGCCGAGCGCAATTTCGGCCCCGGCATTGGCGGACATCGCCATCTCGGACAACGCCACAGCCATGCCGCCGTCCGCAATGTCGTGAACCGCGGACACCGCGCCCGATACAACCAATGCTCGAAGGAAGTGCTGCAATCGTCGCTCCAGGTCGAAATCGATTGGCGCCGGGGCACCGGCGATTCGCCCGTGAACGGTCGACAAGTACTCGCTTCCGCCCAGCCCCGGAGCAGATTCGCCCAGGAGATAGATGTCGTCGCCATCGTTCCAGGCGATGCCGGTGGCATCGCCGACCGAGTCAACCACCCCGACGCATCCAACCATCGGTGTCGGCTTAATCGGAACTCCACCGGTTTCATTGTAGAGGCTGACGTTTCCACTCACGATCGGCACACCCAGTTGGCGACACGCTTCCGCCATTCCGGCCACCGCCCGCGATAACTCCCAGTTGGCCGGAGAACGCTCCGGGTTGCCGAAGTTCAGGCAATTCGTGATCGCGAGCGGCCGACCGCCAACGCAACTGATGTTTCGAGTGGATTCGACCACAGCATGTTGCGCTCCCAAATACGGATCGAGCGAGCAGTAGCGTGAATTGCAATCCATGCTGATCGCGATACCGATTTCTGTCCCCTTGATCCGCAGCACGGCCGCATCGCCCTCGCCCGGACCGATCACGGTATTGGTCTGAATCGTGTGATCGTACTGTTCCCAGACCGATTGTCGGCTGCCGAGATTGGGCGAGGCCAGCAACGCGAGGAGGGTGTCACCGATCTCGGCCTGGGCGATGTCTGGCACACCAGCGAAGTCGAACGACCGCCGCATCCGCGCCGATTCCGGCTCTGCCGCATCGACCGCATACGCGGGACACCCGTCAATGAAAAACGTCACTGGAATCTCGACATGGATGTCATCGCCTTCTCGAATGCGGACCACGCCATCGTCCGTGATCAAGCCAATCAAGGCCGAGCTCAACGACCAACGATCGAGCACGGCGGCCACTTCCCGGTATCGGTTCGCTTCCGCAACCAGGACCATCCGCTCCTGGCTTTCGCTGAGCATGACCTCGTAGGCCGTCATCCCGGTCTCTCGCCTGGGCACGGCCTCAACATCGATGTCGATACCTACCCCGCCCCGGCCGGCGCACTCGACGATGGAGCTGGTCAGCCCGGCGGCTCCGAGGTCCTGCATGGCCACCACAGCGTCTCCTTGCAAAAGCTCAAGGCACGCTTCCATCAGTTGCTTTTCGAGGAACGGGTTGCCCACCTGGACGACGCCGCGATGTGACGCTTCCGGATCGTCGACCGATGCGAACGTGGCGCCGTGCAAGCCGTCTCGACCGGTTTCAGCGCCGATCAGCACAACGATGTTGCCGATGCCGCTGGCCTTGGCCCGAACAATGCCATCACTCTTGACCAGACCCACGCACATCGCGTTCACGATCGGGTTGCCATCGAAGCTCTCGTCGAACGCAATCTCGCCACCCACCGTCGGTATTCCCAGGCAATTGCCGTAGCCACCGATACCGGCAACCACGTTGTTGAACAGGTACCGATTGCGCTCCTCGTCGAGATTGCCGAACCGCAGCGCGTTGAGAATCGCGACCGGTCTGGCGCCCATCGTGAAGATGTCGCGGACAATGCCGCCGACGCCGGTGGCGGCGCCTTCATACGGCTCAACCGCGCTCGGATGATTGTGGGATTCGACCTTGAAGACGGCCGCAAGCCCGTTTCCGAGGTCAACCGCGCCAGCATTCTCGCCTGGTCCCTGAAGCACCCACGGGGCTTCGGTGGGGAGTTGTTTGAGGAGCAATCGGGAATGCTTGTATCCGCAATGCTCGCTCCACATTGCGCCAAACATGCCAAGTTCAACCGGAGTCGGAGCCCGTCCCAGAAGTTCCAGAATCAGGGCATACTCGCTGTCGCTCAGGGCAACTTCGCGCCACGGATGCTCAGCATGTGTCAAGCCGCTGCTCCTTGAAAGATGGGATGAGCGTGAGTGATCGTGATTGAAATGGGGCGAAACGGGTAATCGCACTGACCCCGTCTACTGGCGGTGGAAGCCAGGCCACGCAGAGTTTCGCACTCGACAATAGTAGCACTGAACGAGGTCTCGCGAAGGATTCAAACCCCGCGTTTGCCCTGAACCCTGGACCAACGCGGATGCCTGCGATGATACACTCGCGTATGATCCGGTCCCGATGTATTCCATCAGCCAGACACGTACATTCCAGTCAAGCCATGGTCCTGCGACAAGGTATTTCCAAACATTATGTTGACTGAGCAATCCCGCCTGCTCACAGGCCTCAATCCCGAGCAGCAACGCGCCGTCGTCACCACCGAAGGCCCCGTACTGGTTGTCGCCGGTCCCGGTTCGGGAAAGACTCGCGTGCTCACGCACCGGATTGCCTGGTTGATCGAGGAGGTTGGAACCAGCCCGGACCAGATTTTGGCGGTGACCTTCACCAACAAGGCCGCCAACGAAATGCGGTCACGGATCAACCGCCTGCTTGGCGATGGTTCGACCAACGGATTGGTCATGGGCACCTTCCATTCACTTGGTGTCCGCATCCTTCGCCAGAATCCAGGTTTGGTCGCCGATCGCATCGGATTGTTGCCGAACTTCATGATCTACGACGCCGGCGATCAACTCGATCTCGCCAAGGACTCCCTCAAGACACTCAAGCTCGATCCCAGGCAGTACGCCCCGCGTCGCATGCTCTCCGGCATCTCGAAGGCGAAGAGTCATCTACTCTCGCCCGACGAGCTTGCCGACCTGACAGCAACCCACGACGACGAACTCGTCGTCCGCGTCTACCGTGAGTATGAGCGCGAACTTCGCGCCGCCAACGCGGTCGATTTCGACGACTTGCTGGCCCTTCCCCTACGCCTCTTCGATGCCGACGAACGCGCGCTTCAGCGATATCAGGAACAGTTCCGCTACATCCTCGTCGATGAGTACCAGGACACGAACAAGGTCCAGTACGTACTCATCACCGCGCTTGCCGGCCGGTGGAACAACCTGTTCGTCGTGGGCGACCCCGATCAATCGATCTATGGCTGGCGTCAGGCCGACATCACCAACATCCTGAATTTCAAGAACGACCTCCCGGACACCACCGAGATTCACCTGGAGGTCAATTACCGGTCGACACGGCACATCGTGCAGGCCGCCGACCGCCTGATCCGCGACAATACCCAGCGCATCGATCGCGCCATCCGCACTGACAATGCCGAAGGCGAACCGATCGCCCTGCGCGAACTCGCCGATCAACACCACGAAGCCCAGTTCATCGTCGGCGAGATCCGACGGCTGGTCAGCATCGGCGCGTACACCGGGGACAATGTTGCGATCATGTACCGGACCACGGCCCAAAGCCGGGTGCTCGAAGAAGCCTTCCGCGTCACGGACATCCCCTATCGGATCGTCGGCGGAGTCAGGTTCTACGAACGCCGCGAGGTCAAGGACGTGCTCGCCATGTTCCGTCTGCTGCACAACCCTTTCGACCGATTGAGTTTCGAACGAATCGTCGCCAACATGCCGATGGGCCGGGGGTTCGGCCCACGAGCCCAGGAAACGGCGCAGGTGTGGGCCGACTCGCGCGGTCTCACGATCGTCGATGCCGTGATCGCCTCTGTTCCCGGCGCCCTCGGCGCCGGACTGGATCGCCCGGATTTCAGCGGACCGGGAGCCGCCGCCGAACGCATCGGCGGCGCCTTCGCCGTGCTGCGCGAACGGGCGAAGTCGATCAGCCTTGCCGAAATGTTCGATGTCATCGTCGAGCACACCGGCTACCGCGAGTCGTTGAAACACACCGAGGACGACCTCGATCGCTGGGCCAACCTGCTCGAACTTCGCGCCGATCTGGAGCGATACGAGTCGGTCGACCCCGCTGAAGCCTTGAACGCCTACCTCGAACAGGTTTCGCTGATCGCCGATGTCGACTCGATGAAGGACGATCAACAGGGGCAGGTCACCCTGATCACGTTGCATTCGGCGAAGGGTCTTGAATTTCCCGTGGTCTTCATTTCGGGGGTTGAAGAGGGCTTGTTGCCGATCAGCAGGGCGCTTGAGACCGAGTCGTTCGACACAACCGCCTTGGAAGAAGAGCGGCGCCTCTTTTACGTCGGTGTGACACGGGCCAAAAACCTGCTGTACCTCACCTATGCCGCCAACCGCATGACCTATGGCCGCTACCAGTCAGGCGTTCCGTCGCGATTTCTGCAAGCGATCCCTGCCGAGTTGGTGCGGGAGTCGTCTCGAGCCGCAAGTAGCAGGAGCGGTGTGTCCAGCGGTCGACTTTCAGGCATCGACCGGGGAATGCTTGCATCGCAGGTCACCACAACTACTGTCTCAGCATCGGGGCTGAACGACCGGCCAACACCCAAGCTCGTTATTCCCTCATTCGTTGCCGGTCAGCGAGTGTTTCACCCCAAATTCGGCGACGGTCAAATCCTGGAGGTCTTGCCCCGACGAGACGACCTCGAGGTGGTGGTCGCATTCGTTCGCGTCGGCACGAAGCGGCTGATGGCCAGTCTCGCGAGAATGGATATCGTCGAATGAGTTCCATTCGCAAGACCTCGCCAAACGGCCCAGTCGACCTCTACGTCCGCGAGGAATCGTTCCTCGCTCCCCTCGCCTCGCGAAGCGCGACAGCCACTCGTCGTGTCCCCGAAGAGTTGCCAGCGCTTCGGACCCCATACCAGCGCGACCGCGACCGGATTATCCATTCCAAGAGCTTCCGGCGACTGATGCACAAGACCCAGGTCTTCATCGTCCCTTCCGGCGATCACGTCCGGACGCGCCTCACCCACACGCTCGAGGTCGCCCAGATTGCGCGCACGATCGGGCGGGCGCTCGGATTGAACGAAGACCTGGTCGAGGCCATCGGCATGGGCCACGATCTCGGGCATACGCCTTTCGGCCACGCCGGAGAACGGGCCCTCGCTTCAATCGTGCCTGGGTTCCGCCACAACGAGCAGAGCCTGCGCATCGTCGACAAACTCGAACGAGATGGTCAGGGGCTGAATCTCACCGATCCGGTGCGTGATGGAATCCTGCGTCATTCGAAATCCAGGAACTCGCTCACCGGGGAAATGGCGGGAACTCCCGCGACCCTCGAAGGCATGGTGCTGAAGATTGCGGACGGCGTCGCCTACCTCAACCACGACCTCGACGACGCGATTCGCGCCGGAGAAGTCCAACATAGCGACATCCCCGAAAGTGTCGTCTCAGTGCTCGGGGACCGTCACTCGATACGCATCGACACAATGGTCGCCGACATCGTCGCCTCGTCGAACGTAACTGCCGCGCCAGGGACCATCGCCATGTCTGCAGCGGTCCTGGCGGCATCGGACACGCTTCGCGGTTTTCTTTACAAGCGTGTCTACGACCCGATCAATGCTCGTCCGGAAACACTGCGGGTTCAGGGAATCGTCACGACCTTGTTCCAGCACTTTCTGGAACATCCCGCGGAAATGCCTGATTCAATCATTGTTGCCGCACACGACGACACGGTCGAGCGTCAAGTCACCGACTATGTTGCATCCATGACCGATCGCTACGCGGTAGAGTTGTTCGAACGGCTGTTCGTCCCGCATTTTCTCGCCCCGTAGGGTAGTTCGGATCCGCTTCATGGCTCGCGATGCCGTTGCCGAAATACGCGAACGAATCGAAATAGCCGATCTCGTTCAGGGGTACGTGCCGAGTCTCAAGAAGACCGGGCGCAACTTTAAGGGGCTTTGTCCATTTCACCAGGAAAAGACCCCGTCGTTCGTGGTCTTCCCGGATTCGCAGAACTTCCATTGCTTCGGTTGTGGCAAAGGCGGCGATCTCTTCACGTTCTACATGCTCGTCGAGAACACCGAGTTCCGCGATGCGCTCAAAGAACTGGCGAGCCGCGCGGGAGTGACGTTGGACGTGGCAGCTTCCGCGCCCGAACACGATGCCCATCGCAATCGCCTGATCGAGGTCAATGAGCTCGCCAGCACCTTCTTCCAGCACGTCCTTTCAAAGTCGCCAAAAGGCGAGCAAGGACGACAACTCGTCGCCGACCGAGGCGTCTCCGCGGAGATGGTCGATCGGTTTCGGCTCGGATTTGCCCCGGACTCATGGAGCGATCTGCTCAACTTCCTCTCCTCCCGCGAAGTGCCAGCCGAGCTCGCATTCGAGGCCGGGCTGTTGCAGGAGCGAGACAGCGGCGGCTACTACGACCGATTTCGCAATCGTCTGATGTTCCCGATCCGAAACCGCGATGGCAAGATCGTGGGATTTGGAGGTCGGGCCATGGGCGATGGCATTCCCAAATACCTTAACTCGCCGCAAACACCGGTGTTCGACAAGAGTTCGATCGCCTACGCGCTCGATCTCGCGTGGGAACCCATTCGCACTGCTGGCGAGGTGGTCATCGTCGAAGGGTACATGGACGCCATTGCCGCCCATCAGTTTGGACACGAGAACGTGGTCGCCTCGATGGGCACCGCCATAACCGAGTCGCAAGTCGCTCAAATCAAACGTGGCAATGCCCGGATTGTCCTTGCCCTCGATGCCGATGCCGCTGGTCAAATGGCCACGATCCGGGGCATCGAGACAATGCAGGATGCGCTCGACGCCGACATCCAGCCTGTGCCCGATGCGGCAGGCATCATCCGGTTCGAGCGCAAACTCAAGTCCGAGATTTTTGTCGTTCATCTTCCTGAAGGAAAAGACCCGGACGAACTGATCCGCAACTCCCCCGAAGCATGGGGTTCGATCGTCGCCTCCGCCAAACCATTCATGGATTTCACGATCGACACCGTGACACGGTCGATCGACATGTCCGATCCCCGGCAGAAATCGAGCGCGGTGACGCAACTCGCGCCGCTCTTGCAACAAATTTCCGATCGGATCGTGCAGGGGCATTACATCTCGATGCTGGCGAGACGACTCGAACTTGAGGACCGCCTCGTACTCGCCGAGGTCCGCAAGGCCCGCTTGGGCGGCCGCCCGTCGGCTCTGCGCGCGGGAGTGGCCCCAGACGCCGTGGAACGGGTTGCGCGACGTTCCACAGAGGACTACGTCGTCGCGCTGTTTCTCAAGCACTCGGACTTGACGCGTGAGGTGGTGGGAAGGATCCCGATCGAAGAACTCAACGACGTTCGGAACCGGGAACTGGTCAAAGTGCTGCGGAATGAGTCCGTGATCGACCTCACTCCGGAGCAAATACTGGTCGCGCTCGACGATCACCTGGCGGATCACGCCGAGTACCTGCTCGCTTCCCTCGAAGGACGTCCCGAGCAGTTTCCGGGCCAGATCCATCGCGAGTCCGAAGAGATGTTGATCAAACTCGGGCGGGAGCGGTTCGACTTCCTGATGAAGCAACTCGACACCACGCTCCGCACTGCCCTGCAGGAAAAAGATCTGGATGCGCTGACCTCAGTCAAGGAACAAATCGGAAAACTCGCCGAGCGACATCGCCAGTACTACCCGCCACCGAGCCCCTATTTCCTCGATAGCCGCTCCCCCACCCGCCGCTAACACTTCGGCCGGGCGAGTGCTTGCCTGTATGGGATGCGTACGGGCGGACCTGGATCGACGTCTGCGACATGTGCGCCACCCGAACCTGGTCGATCCTGTTGTCCGCCCCGGTCGCGCGTGTGTTCACGTTGCGCATGGTTGTCTCGGTACGCACCCAAACCAAAACGACGTTAACGTCAAAGGAGCGGCGATTTGCCACTCCAAACTGGTCGGGGAGAGAGGATTCGAACCTCCGACCTCAGCGTCCCGAACGCTGCGCGCTGCCGGGCTGCGCCACTCCCCGATATCGCTCGTAGCATACACCGGCTTGC
>JACCUV010000344.1 GCA_013698495.1 Chloroflexia bacterium | reverse complement strand
GCCAATCGATATGTAGATACAAAGGCTTGGGCGCCAACCGTGTTATTCCTGAAACTGTTTTGGCGCGGCGTGCGCGATCTCTTCGATCAGTTCATGATCCTCGCCCTGTTTTCACTCCTGTGGTGGGTTTGCGCGATATTGATCGTGCCTGGTCCACCGGCCACGGTGACGCTGGCGGCGATGGCCGATCCGCGGCGGATGGGGGCCGCGCCGGAAATGTCGGACGCGGTAGAGATTTTCAAATCGTCCTGGAAGCGGTCGTGGGGAATAGCCCTGCTCACCGTTCCGTTTCTGGCGATGTTGCTCTGGAACCTCAGTTACTTCGCAGGGTCGAGTCACACGCTGGCGCCGATGATCCCGTTGTGGATCGTGATGCTGATCCTGCTCTTTGTCCTGACGCTCTACACATTCTCCGTCGCCGGATCGATGGAATCCGGTGTGCGGAATGCGTTCCGGGGCGCGATGTTTGTGCTGGTGAGCCGCCCGTTCATGAGTATCGGGCTCAGCCTGCTGATGGTGGTCCTCATCTTCGCGATGTCGATCACGGTGCTCCCGATGCTGCTGATCGGGCCCGCCCTCGTCGCTTCGATCGTCAACAGATTCACGCTCACCATTCTTGGCGAGGAAATCGTCGACCCCTCGTCGCCAACAATCGAACGTCAGGATGAGCGATCGCGCGGAGTCAATCCCGATCAGACGCTGCTCGGGCGCCTGCGCGGAAACTCCAGGCCGAGAAACAGGCAGTGAGTCGCCGCGAGTTGTCGCCGCACGACCTGGGACTGCCCTTGCCAGCTGATCGAACGCAGAATCGGTCCGATTTTCCGGAGCTCGGCAAGACCTCGCTATTCCCCCGAACCACGCGACGACAGGAGCGGATCGACGCTGTCCTGACTCGCCGTCAGCCCTCGCTCACGGTGGTGCTCGAGGATGTGCACGATCCGCACAACGTGAGCGCGGTGCTCCGATCATGCGACGCTGTGGGTGTGCTTGACGTTCACCTGGTTTATGTTCACGATCAACCGCCCCGAAAGTCGCTCAACCGCACCACCTCGGGTTCCGCGGCGAAATGGGTGCGTACCCACTTCCACGAATCCATCGACGCCTGTTTCGGGATGCTGCGCTTGCGGGAATTCCGGATCTTCGCCGCCGGACGTCGAGCCGACACCGTTGATTTGTACGCGTTGGACCTGATTGCGCCAATAGCGTTGGTGTTTGGCAATGAACAACGAGGAGTGTCGGACCACGCGACCAGCCTCGCGGATGGAACAGTCGGCATCCCCATGCAAGGAATGGTCGAAAGCCTGAATATCTCCGTGGCGTGCGCTGTCTCGCTGTACGAGGCCATGCGCCAACGACGGTTCGCCGGCATGTATGAAACACCCCAACTTTCCGAGGACGAGCGGGAAGCGTTGTCCCACGGGTGGATCGGGAAATAGGTTTCAGGAATCAGGCTCGACCCGCACCAACTGCGCCACCGAGTGGGGAAGCAACTGCTCGACCTGGTTCACTTCCACGCGTAGTGGACCATCGAATGGCATGGCGTCGAGCACGCAGATCCTGGCGCCAGGTTTCACCCCCAGGCTGAACAGGTAGCTGAGCCGGTCCGTGTCGCGATCGCTGACGCGGCTGACGCGCCCAGCCTGGCCTTCGGTCATCAGGTCGAGCGGAACATCGTCGATTGACGGCACGTGGCCATCGCGATCCGGAATTGGATCGCCGTGCGGGTCGAACTGCGGATACCCGAGAACACGTTCCATCCGCGATTCGAGTTCCTCGGAGACGTGATGTTCGAGTCGTTCGGCTTCGGCGTGAACCTCGTCGAGGTGGTATCCCAGCGCCTCACTGAGGTACAGCTCCAGCAGCCGGTGGTGACGGATCACTTCAAGCGCGACGCGGCGACCCGTATCCGTGAGCGAGATGCCGTGATACCGGTTGTGAACGGCCAGGTTGAGTTCGTCGAGCCGTTTCACCATGTTCGTCACGGAAGGGCCGCTTAGTCCGAGTTCCTCGGCCAGGCGCAAGGTCGTGACGGCGAAACCATCCTGCTCAAGTGTGTAGGCGGCCTTGAGATAGTCTTCCATCGCGGTCGTGACGCGGGTCTCGCCACCAAAGCGCGCGGCGGTTGGTCCCGGAGGCTGGTTGGGAAGACTATCGTTCATCGCTGTTGCTCCTGGTCGGCGTCGACCGCGCAAATGCGGGACTATTCATTGGGGCGCCGTCAGCATCCCGTTGTCGTCGAGCGTCAGTCGATTCTGGGAACGGGCATCGCGAATCGCTCGTGTGGTAGTCGCCCTGG
>JACCUV010000337.1 GCA_013698495.1 Chloroflexia bacterium | reverse complement strand
GCCCTTGGCCTGATCGTGATGGGCGCCGTCGTCCTGCTTGAAGTGCGCGAGATTCGTGTGCCACGGGCGCTGACCCAGGTCGGGCCCCGGGTGTTCCCGTCAATCATCGGGTGGGGCTTGATCGTCGTTGGACTCTGGTATGCGGTCGATGTGTTGCGCGGTCACCGTGCCGCTCCATCCGACGATTCAGAGGATGCCGACCCCTCACTCCCTGCCGACTGGAGCACGCTGATCGGCCTCGGCATCGCCCTCATCGCGTATGCCGCGTTGATGGAACCGGCGGGATTCATCATCGCCAGCGCAGTGATGTTCCTGCTCGCGGCGCTGTCAATGGGCAGCCGTCAGTATGTGCGCGATGTCATCGTCTGCGTCGTCGTCTCGACCGTCGTTTATTATGTCTTCACAGAGTGGCTCGGCATCCGCCTGCCGGAAGGGCTGCTTGGCCCGATCTTGCCATGAGCGTGGCGCCCGGACCCAAGGGGGATGTGTAACCGATGGATGCCTTCGGGAACCTGGCGGATGGATTCGGGGTAGCGCTGACGCCAGAAAACCTGCTGTGGGCATTAATCGGGGTCTTTCTTGGCACATTCGTCGGCGTGTTGCCAGGGATAGGTCCCGCGATGACGGTCGCGCTCCTGCTGCCAGTCACCTATTCGCTGGAACCGATTCAGGCCTTCATCATGTTCGCCGGAATCTATTACGGCGGCATGTACGGTGGCTCCACCACCTCCATTTTGCTCAACACTCCCGGCGAATCGGGGTCAATCGTCACCGCCCTCGAAGGCAACAAGATGGCCAAACGTGGCCGCGGCGGCGCCGCGCTGGCGACCGCGGCGATCGGCTCGTTCGTGGCCGGCACAATCGCCACACTCGGTCTGACGTTTTTCGCCCCGATCATGGCCGATCTGGCCCTGCATTTCGGTCCGGCCGAATACCTGGCGTTGATCGTCCTCGCCTTCACGACGATCACCGCGCTCCTCGGCAGCTCTCTTGTTCGAGGCGTGGCAAGTCTCTTTTTCGGGATCACAGTCGGCCTCGTCGGGATCGATGCCCTCACCGGGCAACCGCGATTCACATTCGGCAACGCGCACTTGCTCGAAGGGATCGATGTGGTCACCGTGGCCGTCGGGTTGTTCGCGGTTGGCGAAACGCTATGGGTGGCATCGCGGATGCGTCATGGCAATCAGCACATCGAGCCAATCCGGGGTTCGCTGTGGATGACGAAGAGCGACTGGCGGCGCTCGTGGAAACCATGGTTGCGGGGCACGGCGGTCGGATTTCCGATCGGCGCGCTGCCAGCCGGCGGGGCCGAGATTCCGACATTCCTGTCCTATTCCATGGAGAAGAAGCTCACCGATCACCCGGACGAATTCGGTAAAGGCGCGATCGAGGGCGTGGCCGGTCCCGAGGCTGCCAACAACGCCTCCGCCGCCGGCGTGCTGGTGCCACTGCTGACGTTAGGCCTTCCCACCTCAGCGACGGCGGCGATCATGCTCGCCGCGTTCCAGCGATACAACATCCAGCCGGGTCCGCAACTGTTCGATCGTAATCCGGATCTGGTCTGGGGTCTTATTGCCAGCCTTTACATCGGGAACCTGATGTTGTTGGTGCTCAATTTGCCGCTGGTCGGGCTGTGGGTCAGGATACTGACGATCCCGCGACCACTGCTCTACGGTGGAATCCTCGTCTTCGCCGGACTTGGCGCCTGGGCCCAGAGTGGCTCGGTCACGGGACTCGTGGTGCTGTACATCATCGGGATCATCGGCTACATGATGCGCCGATTCGACATTCCGGTAGGACCGGCGGTGGTCGGGGCGATTCTCGGTCCAATCGCCGAAACGCACTTCCGGCGGGCGATGCAAATTAGTCAAGGCGACGAAACGGTGTTTTTCACGCGACCGCTATCCGCCAGCATCCTCGCCGTTGCACTGCTCTTGTTCCTCGGTCCGCTAATCTGGACCTGGGTCCAGCGCAACCGGGCAGCGGGAACAGGCGAACATCCGGCATGAGTCAAGCCACTTTCATCCGGAGCACTCGATGAAGTCGCTTCGCCGCATGTACGTTTCGTTCGTGCTGTTGTTCAACGTGTTCAGCTTTGGCGTAATTTTCCTGATTCTCACCAACAGTTCGGCGGGCGATGAGGTCGTGTTCATCGGCGAGGGCGACGGCGAATTCGCATTTGTGCTGACCACGGTAGGGATTGTCGTCAACATCGGATTGGCCTACGTGTTGTTGCGGGAGAACCTGGATCGGCGGCGGTTGGAAACGGATTCCGGACGCGAGCGGCGACCAAAGATAACAGGGGAATAGGCGTCGTGATCGACGCGTACGGTGGCATGCCAGACATTGGCGAGCGTGAAACCGACAAGACCCCTCGGAATGACAAGGCGCCCATTTCGACATCAAGCGTCGTCCGATTTGCCCTGAACCCAGTCGCCGGCCTTGTTCTTGTGGTACTTCTGCTTCACCGCCGCCCAGGCAACGCGGTGGGCGCGCTCCTCGTCGCGATCGTACTGATCCCAGGCGCTGTTGAAGGCTTCCTTGTAGATGTCCTGAGCGTGCGCGGGGAGGTTGTCCCGCACGCTGTCGGGGAGATCGGTGCGCTTGTCGTAGGGCATGGATAGTTCCTCCGGAGACGTTGGCCGCAACGAGCGCGGCCACTACCAAGCCACCTCGCGTCTGTCAGGCGCCGCCGGTGCCGTCGCCGAGGATAACGCGAGGTCCGACTGCAATTGCGTCGTAGTCCTGGCCGGCGCTCACCTGGAGATAGCGTTCCCAACTGACGCGGTACTGCCAGGGCCGCGTGTGGTTGGTCGTGGTCGGACCAAGGGGGTCGCGAACGATCACGTGGCTGTCATTAAATCCCATCGCGACGAGCGCGTGATCGTTCGTGAATACGCCAGGATATTGGTCGCCATCGGGGCAGACCCAGGTGACTGGTCGCCAATCGAGGAAATCAACCGTGGCCTTGAAGAAAACCGGTTGGCCCTGGAGGAGGGCTTGTTCCGTGGAAGCTCGATCCGGGGTTGCCGTCACCGTCAGTTCGACGGCATCGAACACCTTGCGGACCGCACTGGTCCTGGCGCGGGCCAGCAGGTTTCCCCGGTAATCGCCGGAGTACATTTCGGCAATATCGCCGCCATAGATCGTCACCGAGGAACCAGACTCAACCGCATACGGCTCGATCGAAAGATCGTGGCCGACCACACGAAGTTGCTCGTCGAGCCCCATGTCGTGTCCATAGGCGGTGAGAATGATCCAGGCCGAATCGAACTCACAGGTGTAGCTGAAATCCTGACCCTGCTTGACCGGCAATTGAAGGTAGGCATCCCAGGCAGTGTTGTCTGCGACAACCTGCTCGACTTCGCTGGCGGCTTGCCCCACGCGCTGGCCGAGAGTGGTCGTCGCCTGCATCGTCGCGATGAACGTGTAGGGATCCATCCCCTGGGCCGTGGTCGATCTCGGGATCGGTCCTGTGGCCACGAGTCCCGCGACGGCCGCGGCCGATTTCAACAGGCCTCGTCGACTGAGCAACGCTCCGGTACCGGGTGAACGTGGCGCCTGGAATGTTCGATACGTCATGAAACGGTTTCCTTGTTGAAGGTGTGGATGAGCCGGTGAGATCGATCAGTTGGTTGGAAGATCACGGTATACCCAATGATAGTGGGTCTGGCAAGTATCGTTCGAAATTGGGTTTAGAGCGGATCGCGAAATGGTTGACGCCTACCGTCTTGGTAGGGCTGCGGAGCTTGCTCCGCCCGTCTTCCGCCAAGATCGTCAACCTTTGTGACACCCGCTCTAGGTAGCCGACACATCGTAGAAACGCGTAGATGGATGAAGACTCCTTCGAACCGGAAGTCAACGCCCTACTTGAACCTACGACAGTACGCGTTCTGCCGGTTCCATTCCGGTGAGGCCAGAACGCCGAGTGGCACGGCGACGGCACATGAGACGCGGGGCCACACAGGGCCTCTCCTACGGCGTTGTGGCGCGGGCTAACCTTTGACGGAGCCGGCGGTAAGACCGGCGACCATGTATTTCTGGGCCAGCATGTAGATCACAGCCACCGGTATCGCGGTCATGATGCTGGCTGCGAACATTTGTCCGAACGGGAAGATGTCGCCGATCACCATGTTGCCGAGTCCAACCGGCAGTGTCCGCTGCGAGTCGGGCGAGACCAGGACGAAGGCGAGCAGGAATTCGTTCCAGGAACTGGTGATCGCAAACAGCGCCACCGCGAGCAATGCAGGCAGCGTCAATGGCAGCACGATCTTGATGAAGCACTGGAAATGATTGGCGCCGTCGACCAGCGCGGCATCTTCCAAATCCTTCGGGATCGAGCGGTAGTACCCCATCTACAACCAGCAGGCAAACGGCAATCCAAAGGTCGGGTA
>JACCUV010000335.1 GCA_013698495.1 Chloroflexia bacterium | reverse complement strand
GCCCTGGCCCATCCGAAGTCTTGATCGAGGCTCGCCACGGTGACGCCACCGGGTTTTGCGGCGACATGCGAAATCAGGAGCTCACGCAGGAAGTCCTGCCGCTGGCGATGGCGCCGCGCAAACTGCGCCAACATCCCCTGGGCGGGACTGAACAGGTACGCCAACACGAACATGACGCCGAGGGTCGTCGCCATCGCACCCGCGACCGAACCGTTGATCGCACGAGCAAGGTAGTAACCTACGACCGCCGAGCTGGCCCCCAGCGTCATCGACAGCACGAGGAATATGGGCAAACGCCGTGTCAACAACTGGGCTGTGGCCGCGGGAACCACCAGCATCGCGACAACCAGCACAGCCCCAACCGCGTCGAAGGCGACGACAGTGGTGGCGGACACGGCGCCCATCAACAGGTAGTGGAGCACGACCGGCGACATCCCGATCGCCGCCGCAAATCCCGCATCGAACGTGGAGAGTTTCAGTTCCTTGTAGAGGAAGGCCACGAAGATGACGTCGATCACGAGCATTGTGCCGAGTGTCCAGAATGCCTGGACTCCGAGGTCGCGCCCAAACAGCTCAAGGTGATAGAGAGGCACATAGGCGATTTCGCCGAAGAGGACGGCATCGACATCGATATGCACCGTCGTCGGAAAGCGCGAAATCATGAACACACCGATCGCAAACAGGAATGGAAAAACGAGCCCGATCGCCGCATCTTCCTTGACCAGGTTCGTGCGTTGGACCCAGCCGACGAGCGCGACGGTGAGTAGTCCCACGGCGCCTGCCCCAATCGTCATCCACAAGGGAGATCGGGAATGGGTGATGGCGAACACGGCAACGATCCCCAACAGGACGCTATGACTGATCGCGTCCCCCATCAGGGCCAGCCGCCGCAGCACGAGGAATCCGCCGATCAGCCCGCAGGATGCGCCGACCAATGCACCCGTGATCATGATGATGGTTGGAGCGCTCATGTTTTGGACACTCCGTGGTGATCGGCCAGCGCCAGCTCGGTCTTGAATCGCGTCGCTCGCAGTTGTCGTGAACGATAGGTTGAAAGCACCCCGCGATTCGGCGCGAACAGAAGCGACACGATCACGATGATCGACGCTGCGATCACGATCATCGGTCCGGTCGGCAGCCGATCGACGAGGCTACTGGTCACTGAACCGGCTACACCGGACACCATGCCGAAGACCCCTGCCAGGACCACCATGCCGGAGAGGCTGGATGTCCATTGGCGGGCCGCCACGGCTGGCGCTATCAGCAGCGAGACCATCAGGATGACACCGACGGTTTGCAAGCCGATCATCACCGCCAGCACCAGCAACCCAGCCAGCACCGCGCCAAAAAAACCGGGCTGCATGCCGATTGATGCGGCGTATGCGGGGTCGAAGGTGATGATCTTGAATTCCTTGAACATCATTACAACCAGACCGATCGCAACCGTCGCGACGATAGCCATGACCATGACATCGCGAGGCAGGATGGTTGCGGCCTGACCGAAAATGAAGCGGTCCAATCCACTTTGCCCGGCATCGCCGGAGTGCTGGATTCGCGTTAACAAGAGGATTCCAAACCCGAAAAACACGCTCAGCACGATACCGAGCGCGGTTTCCTCCTTGACTACCGACCAGCGCGTGATCGCGATCAGGACGATCGTGCCCAGCAGGCCACTCAGCGCGCCACCGAGGAGCAGAAGCTCGCTCGACCGCGTGCTCGTGAACATGAACATGATGCAGATGCCAGGCAGTGCGGCATGGGCCAGGGCATCGCCGATCAGGCTCTGGCGGCGAAGCACCGCAAACGAGCCGAGGACACCGCTGGTCAGCCCAAGAATCATCGAACCCAGGATGACGTTGCGGAGGGTTGAATCCCAGGTGATATCGAGTCCGGGAATGTCCAGTGGCATCACCTCAGCATCGCCTCCACCGGCGTCATTTCGGACCCGGCCCGCGATGTCGATACCTCACCGTTGAGTCCGATCGGATGAGATGGCGGGTGATAGGTGCGGCGCAGGTTTTCCTCCGTGAACACCTCGGCAACCGGGCCGGATTCAATCAGACGCACATTCAACAACACCACGTTGTCGAAGTACTCCTTCACCGATTCGATGTCGTGATGCACAGCAACGACGGTTTTCCCCTCGTCGCGAACATCGTGGAGAAGTTGGACGATGGCGCGCTCGGTGACGGCGTCGACGCCGGCAAATGGCTCGTCCATCAGGTAAAGATCGGCTTCCTGGGCCAGGGCGCGGGCCAGGAAAACGCGCTGCTGTTGGCCCCCAGAAAGTTGACTGATTTGTCTTTTCGCGAATTGGGACATGCCGACCTTGGCGAGGCACTCTTCGGCGATCACGCGATCGGCCCTGCGCGGTCGCCGGAACCAACCGATTCGTCCGTAGCGACCCATGGTCACGACATCCAGCGCGGTAGTGGGGAAGTCCCAATCGACAGAACCGCGTTGTGGGATGTAGGCCATGCGCTGACGTACGGTATCAAGCTTGCTCCCGAACACACGCGTGGCGCCGGCGGCGATCGGGACGAGACCCAGGATCGCTTTCAGCAGCGTGCTCTTGCCGGCGCCGTTGGGACCGACAATTGCGGTCGCCTTGCCTAACTGGACATCGAGATCGACGTCCCAGAGCACGGGGGATTCGTTGTAGGCGACGGTAAGGTCGCGGACTTCGATCACACTCGGCGTGACGTGTTCGGTTGAGAATGGTGTGGCGGATGTTGCCCGGATCATGAGGATGCTTCTCCTGACAGACCGGTGACGATGGTGTCGACGTCATATCTCATCATGCCCAGATACGTGCCTTCCTCGGTCCCTTCCTCGCCCATCGCGTCGGAGTAGAGCGAGCCGCCGATTTCTACGTCCCAGCCTCGGTCGGCGGCCGCGACCTGGACTGACTCGATCGTGCGTTCCGGAACGCTGGTTTCGACGAAGATCGCCTGCACCTGGTTTTCGACCAGGAGGTCGGCGATCGACTGGACGTCGCGCACACCGGCTTCGGTGGCGGTGCTGATGCCCTGCAAACCGACGACCTCGAGATCGTAGCGCCGTCCCAGGTAGCCGAAGGCGTCATGGGCTGTGACGAGAATGCGGCTGCGTTCGGGGATGGTGGCGAACTGCTCTGTCGCATACTCGTCCAACTCGGTGAGTTGGAGTTTGTAGCTCTCAGTATTTTCCAGATATGTATCGGCGTTCGATTCGTCGATCTCAGCCAGCGCGCTGGCGACGTAGTCGACCGCGTGGGCCCACAATGTCGGATCGAACCAGAAATGTGGATCGGGATTGCCATCGAAGGCGTCGTTTTCGGGCAGAATCAACTCATCCTCCGGCACCCCGTCGCCAGCCGCCGTGACCGGGATCCGCGTGCTGGCTTGATCGAGCACCTCACCGAGGTTTCCTTCGAGAAAAAGTCCACTGTAGAAAATTGCGTCGGCCTCGATCAGGTCGATGACGTCCTGTTCGCTGGCCCGGAACAAGTGGGGATCGACACCCGGGCCCATCAGGCCGCGAACGTTGAGGAGATCGCCGCCGATGTTCCGGAGCAGGTCCGAGACCTGTCCGGTGGTTCCGACAACATTCATTGCGCCGTTTTGGGCCAGTGCCGGCGAGAGACCGCGTCCGGCGAAAATGGGAATGGCCGCAGCGACCAGTAATGGCCGCCAACGACTTGAGATTCGGCCAAGGTGGTGAGTATTGCAGGTCATCCGGCGTTTGGCTCCTGATAAAGGTTCGACAAATCGTTCTCTTCACCGAACCTAATTTAGCATAGGCTAATTTTTCGGTCAAGGCGAACGGGTGAAGATCGCCGACACTGTCGTCACCAGAGCGTACCGATTCGAGACTGACTTTTGGGCGCAATTTGTCATCGTGCGCGGCATGTCCAGGATGAATTGTCATGGTCACACCAGGAGAATCGTCATCCTGACGCGAAGCGGAAGAATCTCCGTGTGAAGC
>JACCUV010000286.1 GCA_013698495.1 Chloroflexia bacterium | reverse complement strand
ACAGGGTCGCGCTGGCGACGATCTCGGCCATCTCGGCGGCGTTGATTCCGAACGTCTGGCCATCGACCGCCCGAATGTGCCATCGGTGAGCAAGCGTCGGCGAGAATGCCGCCAGCGATTCTCCGAGGAACCGTACGCCGTCGGCTGGGTCCTCGATGTACTCACCGGTGGCCTGAACGTAACTGTAGGCGGGCACTCCCGTGTCTTCGAGGTAATACACCTCGAATCCCAACCGCTCCAGGCCAAGCGCGTACTGACCGTAATCCCAGGCCACACCGCCCATCCCGTAGGTCGCGATCATCCCGGTCACCACGGCTCTCATCGCTCGTCCTCCCGGCCGTCGCGAACACCGGCGCCCGCGACGATCCGGTGAGCTTCGCCTCGCTCACGCCCTCGGCGACTGGCGAGAATCTGGCCATAGACCGATTCGTAGTCGCCGACCATGCGGCGGTGGTCGAAGCGGATTGCCGCTTCCTGGCGCACTGTCGACCGGTCCAGCCGGAGTGTCGCCGGAACCAGTGCGGCCAGGTCCTCGACGCCGGTTGCGTAGTACCCGGAGACGCCGGACTCAATCAATTCGGGTACGGCGCACCGCTCGAACGCCGCAACCGGTGTCCCGCAGGCCATCGCTTCGGCGACAACCAGTCCGAATGGCTCGGCCGCGGTGATCGGAAAGAGCAACGCGCCCGCGCCCGCCAGGAGTTCGTTGCGCTGGGCAATCCCGACCGGCCCGACGTGTTCGATCGACCGGCCATCGATCAGCGGCTTGACTTCGTGGTCGAAGTAGTCGCCCTTGCCCTTCCCGGCCATGACCAGCCGCATTCCGGCGCGCCGCGCAATCTGGATCGCCTCGACGGCGCCCTTCTTCTCGATCAGGTGACCGAGGAAGAGGAGGTAGTCGCCAGACCTGGGATTGAATGGAAAGGCGTCCAGGTCGACGCCGTTGTAGACAACCGGGACCTCGGCGATGCCCTTGAACTTCCGGCGGTGATAGCGCGAGACAGCAACGAGGTGGGCATCCGGGTACCGCGCATAGCTGTTGAGGATGTCGGTGTCCGGCACGATGTGATAGGTGTGAACGACAGGCGCCTCGACGACACGGGTGAAGGGCAGCGCGGCATGATAGGCGTGACTGTGGATGATGTCGAAGTCTGCGGAGCGCTCGAACGCCGCCGCCACATGCAACCACTCGTGAAACTCCCAGTTCCCCATGTCTTTAAAGCCATGCCGGTAGTCCCGCGGGTAGAAGCGTGCAACTCGGCGGAGGTTTCGGAGTCGCCCGTCGCGAACAAGGTCACCTCGTGACCGCGACGCACAAGTACTTCGGTCAGCAACCAGATCAAATGTTCGATCGAACTGCCGATGTCCCGCCGCACCGGGTTGGCGAGCGGCGCAATCTGGGCAATCCGCAGTCGCTCGCCCGTCGTCCCGACGGTCTGGCCGCTGAGGTCAAACATGGCTGACCTCGCTTTCAAGATCGCCCCAGATCGTCTCGATGCTGTTCAGGATGCGATTGACGCCTCCTGGTTCCTGGCAGGCTTTTGCCCACCACCGAATCCGCCAGAGCTTCAGCATCACCCGGCAGTGGGCCAGGGAGTTCTCGAATGCTCGGCTGTCGGCGGCGGTGGTTGCCTGTTCGGACATGGCGTCGGCATACGCCGCCAGGAAACGATCGCGCTCGTCGCCCCAGCCCTCGAGCAATCTCACGACATCCCACGCCGGCACGCCAATCGCCGCCCACTCCCAGTCGATTGGCCGGATTCGACTACCGTCCTGAACCATGATGTTGTGGCAGCAGCAGTCGCCGTGGACCAGCGTGCGGGGAACGCCGCCGAGCTCGGCGATCGCCCGGTCAAGCCCTTGGCCCATCAGCCGGTCGAACCGCCCGAGTTCCTCCGGAGCGCCGCGCCGGGCGAGGGTCTGCCGGGCAAATCCCGCAAGCGCTCGATGGAACGCCGGATCGTGCTCGGGAAGATGCCCGGGCGCAACCAATTCGTCGGCCTGCCCGTAGAAAGCGGCATGCATCCGACCAAGCCAGCGGAAGGCCGCCACCCAGACATCGGTCTTGCAGTACTCCAGTCGCCAGTCTCCGACGTCTTCGAGGAAGAGCCAATGGCGATTCGTCGAGTCATCGTCGACCGCGGCGTAGAGTGCGGGGGCGTCGAACTCCCCGTTCGCCAAAACTGCCTGGTAAAGGCGCACCTCCTGGGCGATGACCCTGGAGGCCTTGGGGAGGAAACGCTTGAAAATCATCGGCAGATGCTCTCCCGATTCGAGCGTCACGTCCAGGCGGCTGACCGGATTGGTGCTAAAACCGTCCATCGCCTCCTGCCTGAACGCCGCGATCCGCACCGGTCGGCCGTACCAGCGGCCTAAACCCTGTTCGAGGACCTCCTGGGGCGTTGACGTGGAATTGCGGAATGTCGACGTCGACATCATCGCCCCCCGACCCGTATCGGCTCACCAACCGGTGTCCGGAAATTGAGCGGTGAGTCGATCCGTCCCTCTTCGATTACGACACGAGCGTCGCAGTGCTCAAGTGTGCCCAGGCGGTGGGCGATCATGAAGCAGGTCCGGCCGCTCATCAGCTTGTCCATCGCCTCCATGATGATGGCTTCGGTCTTGACGTCTACGGAACTCGTCGGCTCGTCCAGAATCACGATCGGCGCATCCTTGAGGAAGGCGCGGGCGAGCGCAATGCGTTGGCGCTCGCCACCGGAAAGCCGCATCCCGCGCTCGCCAACCGCCGTATCGTAGCCATCGGGCAAGGTCGCGATGAAGTCGTGAGCGTGGGCCGCTTTGGCGGCGGTGATGACATCGTCGTGGTGAGCATCGGGCCGGGCATAGGCGATGTTCTCGGCGATGCTCGTCGAAAACAGGATCGGTTCCTGGAGCACAATCGCGAACTGATTGCGGAGGTCCGCGAGCTTGTAATCGCGGATATCGACGCCATCGAGCAAGATTCGGCCGGTCGTTGGGTCGTAAAACCGAGTCAGCAAGCTGACGAGCGTAGTCTTGCCCGTTCCCGTCGTTCCGGCGATGCCGAGCCTCGTGCCCGGCGAGACCTCGAACGAAATGTCGTGCAACACCGGCTCGTCATCGTAGGCGAAGGTGACATGTTCGAACTTGACGGCTCCGCTGGCGCGCCGTAGGGTCCGGGCATGCGGTCGCTCGTCGACATCGGGCGCCTCGTCGAGCAAGCTGAATGCGCGTTCGGCGCTCACAAGAGAGCCCTGCAGGTCGGCCGCTTTCTGGCCCATCGTCTCAAGCGGCTTATAGAGCTGCGAGAGGTATGCCATGACCAACAGAAGTTCACCGAGCAAGAGACTGCCTGTCAGAACCTGGCGGACGCCAATGAAGAGCACGAAAGCGGTGCCGATCGCGATCGTCAGGCCGACCAGCAGACCCATGCCCGCCTCCAGAATGGACAGACGGATCGTCGCTTGCACATGCTCCTCGCCGCGACCGTCGAATCGTTCCTGTTCGCGCTCTTCCTGGCCGAAGGCCTTGACGACCCTGATCCCGCCCAGCGTTTCCTGGATGAGTTTCATGGCCGAGCTGTCGAGCTTCTTGGTCCCCCGCCATTCCCCGCGCAAACGCGTGCCGTAGTTCCGCGAAATGAGGTACAGGATGGGAGATGCCGCCAGCGCCACCAAGGCCAGGCGGCCGCTGATCCGGGCGATTACGTAAATCATCGTGACGAGCTTCACGGTTGAGGTGATAAACGGGACAATTCCGTCGATCGCGATCCACTGGACGGCGGGGGCGTCGTACCGGATGCGGTAGGTGGAATCGGTCGTGCCTCGCTTGTCGTGGTAGGCAAGGGAGAGACGCTGCGCGTGACTGAACAGCCGTGAGCGGAAATCGAGCACCAGCCGCTCTCCTGTCC
>JACCUV010000267.1 GCA_013698495.1 Chloroflexia bacterium | reverse complement strand
CGTGCTGGCGGACAAGGCGGTGGCCGGCTTCACGGTGAATGTGGAGCACATCGCCGAGCTGGTGGACAAGAATCCGATCATGGTCACGGCCCTGAATACGATTATCGGCTAAGACATGGCGGCCAGGATCGCGAAGCAGGCGTACGCCGAGGGGCGTCGCGTGAAGGACGTCGCCCGTGAATTGACCGATCTGTCGGCCGAGGAGTTGGACCGCATTCTGGATCCCTCGGCGCTGGCCGATCCGGGGATCAAGGGCGGCGCGGGTGGCTGAGTGGCTCCAACGCGGTGGGCCCGCTGGGTAGCATGTTAAGCATTTGGTGACACCTTCAACTGCCGTCACTCTTCCTTCCTTCGACTGCGGTCAGGACCAGAATGACGAATTTCGCGGTTGTGTACGAGGGGTTCAGCGCAGCCTGTGGGTTTCGATGAATTAACGGCCTCGGGAGGCTCCCTCGCGCAGGCGCAAATAGCGCCGCCTGGCGGTGTGCAGCAGTGAGTCATCGTCGCCAGGCGGCGCCACTGCCACCGGCTCGGCAACTGGCTCAAGCGGGAGCCAGACCGAGAACGTCGTGCCCTTGTTGGGAACCGTGTCCACGTCGATCCAACCGCGATGGCCACGGACGATTGTGAGCGCGATCGCGAGTCCCAATCCGGTCCCACCCGATACTCGCGATCGAGCATCTTCGACGCGATAAAACCGCTCGAAGAGGTGTGGCACGTGTTCGGCGGAGATGCCGGGCCCGGTATCGCACACCCGGATCCTGGCGCACAGCCCCCGGGAGGTGGCATCCACTGCCTTGTCGACGATCATTTCGACCGTACCCGCGGTGGGTGTGTGACGGATGGCGTTATCGAGCAGGATGATCATGACCTGAATCAGGCGGTCGGCATCACCATTGAGCGAAACCGAACCTCCCGCGGTGAGCTTCAAGTCTTGTCCATTGCCGAACTGGTGGGCAGTGCGAAACGCCTCCTCGGCCAGGGAGGTGAGCGAAACCGCTCTCACTCTGAGGAAATCGCCACGATTCGGCGAGTCCGAGCGGGCCAACACCAGCATGTCTTCGATCAGGCGACTCATCCGGCTGCTCTCGCGCTTGATCACGTGCAGTTCCTGGACGATTTCGTCGGTTTCGATCGGACGGTCCGAGGTGAGTTGGCGCACCAGGACGTCGACATTGCCGCGAACCGAGGTCAGGGGGGTGCGCAACTCGTGCGAAGCGTCGCTGACGAATCGACGCTGGGCGTTGAATGCCATTTCAATTCGCTCGAGCATCGTGTTGAAGGTATGGGCCAGGCGGCTCAGCTCATCACCGGTGTTGGGGACATCGAGCCGTTTGGAGAGCGACACGGCGCCCTCGCTATTAGCGATCGTGCCGGCGGTGCGTGTGATGCGCCCGACGGGAGACAAGGCCCGACCCGCGATCAACCAGCCACCTCCCACGGCGAGAACGACGCCGACGACGCCGAACAACCTGAGCACCTGACCAACGACGCCGATGATCGCGTTGCGGAAGCCGAGTGGCTCGCCGACGACCACCCAGCCAATGATGACGCGCTGGGTTTCGCCGACCCGGAGGGGCAATGGCGCGACGAGCACGAGCGACTCCTCGCCGCCGACCGTGATCGTCTTGTACGTGCGCCGCTCGACGCTGAAGGCGTCGCTGTCGGCCAAGGCAGCAACAAGATCGGCGGGCGCCTCAGAGAGGGCACCGGCGGAATCGACGTGGTGGGGCTGTTGGTCTCGACCGAATATCTGGAACCAGAGTCCAGAGAGCAGGACGGAATCGTAACTGGGCGGTTCCAGGACGAGGTCGTCAATGGTTCGGGGAGGTGCGTCGGGGTCAGGGGCCGGCGCGGCCAATTCTATGCCGGGAGCAATTTCCCTCACGGCATTGAGGAGGCGGCTCTCGACTTCGTTGGTCAAAGTGCGGACGAGCAGTGTGTGCAGCGCAAGCGAGAGGGCAATGATCACGAGGATCAGGGCCGTGGCATACCAGGCGGTCAAGCGGAAACGGATCGAGCGGTGAAAAGGGGCCTGAAAGTGGTGGTCGTGGGCGCCCTCGAGGTCCTCGACAACCGGTGCTTTTGCGGTCGTACCGTGGTCGCCTTCGGCCCGCGAGTCGTGCTTGTCCATTCTCCTCGGACGTGTCAGGCCAGCCATCAGGTGGGCCGCAGGACGTAACCGATGCCGCGCACGGTTTGGATCAATCGTGGCTGGTCAGTGGATTCGAGCGAGCGCCGGACGTTTCCAATCACGACTTCGAGCACGTTCGACTCGCCATAGAAATCCTCGCCCCAGACCCGCTCCATGAGCATCGTCCGGGTCAGGACCTGGTTCGGGTGACGCAAGAACAGCGCCAGCAAATCAAACTCGCGGGCCGTCAGCTCGATCGGGCGGCCGCCCCGGGTGACGGTTCGGCTGGAGAGGTCCAGCTCCAGATCGTGGAATGTCAGCAACTCGGGTGCGCGTTGGCTGGTTCCCGGCTGCGTGCGTCGCAACAGGGCTCGAACACGCGCCAGCAATTCGTCGAAATCGAATGGTTTGACCAGATAGTCATCGGCGCCGACTTCCAGCCCGGCCACTCGATCGGCCACGGAGTCGCGGGCGGTGAGCATCAGGATCGGCACCCGTGGCAGGTTCTCGGTTGCCTCGACGGCCCGTACGCGGCGGGTCACTTCGATCCCATCGACCTCCGGCAGCATCAGGTCGAGAATGACCAAATCGGCGGGACGATCGCGAATCGATTCGAGAGCAAGGCGACCGTTTTCCGCAACCTCAACATCGTAGCCCTCGAACATGAGACCACGGCGTACGAATCCGGAGATGGAAGGCTCGTCTTCGACCACCAGCAGCTTCGCCACCGGCTCGGTTCGATCGCGGGCGGGAGAGGGAGCATTGGGGTTGATGATAGACATCGCTGGTCGCTCATCCCATTCAACAACGGATTGGCAGGGGACACGATCGCCAAACCGTCTGCGCCGATGTGGTGTTTCGTAGGCGCCGACCTGGGCGCCGGCCCGCTCGTGGACACGATCGCCAAACCGTCTGCGCCGATGTGTGTCCCGAGCGCCTTCATGGTACCGCACAACCGGCGCCGGAAACGGCTTGACATGACGGACGACGAATCGTCCAGGAGCGGGAGATTCGCCGTCTGTGGGGTGGTGTGGCGTCATGAGCGATGTGACTGTACTCACCGCATCAGGATATGGATGCAATCTGAATGGAAGCTGAGGCAAACCTGAATGTGGCCTGAACACGGTTCCGGGCCGCGTGTCTGGCGACAATCGCGACCCGGATCCGAGGGGGGAGAGAGGGGAAAGGCATCCGACGTTTGGACTCTGCTTGCGCAGCACGCGAACCGCTTTCCTCTTTCGATTGTGGGAGGTCAGCCTGAATTGCCGCTGATGGGTTGCTGAGTTCGAGATGAAGGGATGCGTTGGGGTCGGTAATGGAGGAACCGGCATACGCGAAAATGGACGGGATTGCGGTTGCGTACGAGAGGTTCAAAACTGCCTCTAACCTTGATTGACACTCCCCAAACCGTCACTCTGACGAAGGAAGCGTCTCCCGCCCAGAGCGCATCCGAAGGGCGTGTTCCGCGTCAGCGGACGCTTCCGGGCGACCATGTCAGACACCGACTGCGTCGGAAGCGCTTCGCGCGAGGATGTTTCGCTGCCGCTCAACATGACGGCGCATGGCGGGTGAAACCTGCAATCTGCCTTGGACAATGGACTCAGTGCTGCTAGCGGGGGACGGCGACCGTTAGAGAGACCGTTAGAGGCTGAGCTAGTCGTCTTCACCAATCTCGCCGGCGGCATCGGGCGAAGCGATGGCCTGGGCGAGCAAGATCGACAGCTGGTCGCCGGAGGCTTCGAGAGCAGCGGCGATTGCGTTGTGGAGGAGGAGGTTGGCCCGGCGCACGCCAGCCAGATGCGGAGCGTCGAGTGCGGCGTCGAGCACGGCCTGGCGTTCGGGAAGCGAGGGCGGTTCCTCGTCGAGGGCGATGAAGGCGGCGGTCATCGGCCAACCTTCGAGGCGCAAGGTCCACTCATCGGCCTGGATCTCGAAGGTCGTGTCGTGTTCGGACAACACAAGATCGACTTCTCCCGCCTCCAATTGGGAGGTAAACGCGTCGCGGAGAATCGCGGCCAGGGGATGATTGGGGGGATCAAGCGACGGCATCGGCTTCCGCCTCCGGGCCGACGCTCGTCCAACGGGGCACAGAGGTTTCGATCAGCGCCATTGTCGAGGCGATCGAACGCCGACCCAACTGACCGGCGCCAGGATTGAGCCCGGCAAAACTGAGAACGCCAACCTTGCCGGTGTCAAGCACCTCGCCGATGAGGTCGGCGGCCTGCCTGACGGTAAGTCCGCCCGGTTCCGGGGTGATCGAACTCGGAATCAGTGCTGGGTCGAGGACATCGAGATCGACGTGGACGCAGATCACTTCGCAGACGGCGTCGAGGCGGGCGATCGCCTGTTGGTGGGCAATGCCGCCGATCGCGTCGCGGGCCTCGATCACGCGGACATTGGTCGATCTGAGCAGGGTGGCCTCGCGCTCGTCGAGGTCGCGCACGCCCGTGATCACGATCCTGTCCGTCGGCACGGGCGCGGCGAGGCCGGCCGCGCCGCGCCACAACGGCCCTGCGAGGCCGGCGAGAATGGCGACGGGCATGCCGGCCAAAATACCGCTGTACGATGTTTCCGGGGTGTTGAAATCGCCGTGGGCATCGAGCCAGACGAGACCGATCCTCGCTCCTGCGCCATGCGCCTTTTGCAAGCCCGAGACGACGCCGACCGTGGCGGTGTCGTCGCCAGCGAGAACGAGGACACCGGCGTGGTTGGCGCGCGCCGCGGCCACCAGTTGGGCCGTGTGGGAACCGAGGCGACCGACGTTGACGGCGATCGAACCTTCGGCACGCTCGTCGTCGGGCAGGGTGGCCTCGCTCGGTCCGGTCGTTTCCAGGCCGAGTTCGGAGAGTTTCGCGATCAGCCCGGCCTCGATTAGGGAGTCGGGTCCCCGGCCGGAGCCATCGGCCCGCTCATCGTAACGATAGGGAACGGTCACAACGTCGATGCGCATGTTCACAGACCCTCCCTCAATCTCAAGGCTTTCGCCAAATCGGCGACGTCGCACGCCGATCCGGTGAAGCCATTCTACCGTTCAGATGCGTCAACCGACGTCATCAAGCATTGAGACCGAACTATTGATGTGTTGGCAACCGTCTCGACACGGGTTTAGGGGTGAACCTCCGTGTTGACCCGATCCAATCGGCCCGGATGCAATGAACGATCATGGAGGATCGCCCATACGACCTACGGCGCGATCGACAATCATTGCGAATTCGAGTGATTCAGCACTCGGAGGACCCTGTGACAGACGGGCGATATACACTTGTGGGGCCGATCGTCGTCACCGAGAGTTCGCCGATGGTCGAGCACAGCCATGTCTCGCAGTGGTCTCTCGAGGAATGCCCGTGGCGACGCATACCAATTCACGTTCAACCCAGGGGACGAGGAGCAGCGGCGGCGGCCGTGCCGCTGATCCCGACAAGGCGAACTACTACCAGTTGCTCAATGTGCCGTATGCGGCGAGTTCCGCCGAGATCAGGCGGTCGTATCGCGAGGCGATGAAGCGATCGCATCCGGATCGGGTTCGACCCGAGTTCCGTCACGCCGCCGACAATCTCACCAAAGACCTGAATCGCGCCTACACCACGCTTTCCAACCCGATCGCCCGCCTCGAATACGACAAGTCGATTCGTGGTCAGGAAGTCGAGGACCAGATCATGCGGCGCTACGCCGGAGGATTCGCCGACCCAGCCGGCGGCGGACACGACCCCTACGCATCGCGGCTGAGGCGGGAAGTAACGCCTGCCGAGCGCACCGACCATCGACGCAGCGAACGATCGGCCTACATCAGCCTGTTCTCGGTCTTCCTGGTCGTGGCCCTGGGCGCGATCGGCCTGATCCTGGTGGGCGGCCTGGTCTCGTTCCTGTGGGGCGAGTTCTTCTGACGGCGCCGCCCTCGCGCGAACGGCGAGTCTCGCTCGTTTTGCGTTGATCCCACTCGGCATCGGGAGCGAGCACCTGGGTGAGGTTCTCCAGCGACATGAGCAGCGACTTCAACCCGCTGCGCAAAATCGGTTGCGATTCGTGACCGATCATTCGGTCATCGACAAAGGCGAGATTGAGCAGCCAACCGACTCTCGGCACGAGATCGAGGGCGGCCACCACCGGCAACAACCGACGCTCGCCGGGACTGAGTGTCGCGACTTCGGTATAGGCGCCGAGAATGCTCTCGGCCAACGCCCCGGACCAACTGGAGGTGTGAATCGCAAGGTGGGCGAGGTCGATCAGCGGCGATCCAATCGCCACGCTGGACCAACCCACCACACCGGTGAGGGTGCGTTCGGCGGCCGAGCCTTCGATCAAGAGGTTGGCGGGCCAGATGTCGCCGTGAACGATGCACGAGGCGGCGCCGGCCCTTCCAAACTGCTCCAGATGCTCGGCGGCGACGGGGACAATCCGATTGCCGCAGCGCAGCCAGCGCCTGATCTCCGGCGAGTTCGCGGCCCGATCGCCAACGAGCTTGCGCTGCTCGTTCCAGGTCGTGCGTGAACTGTCCATCAAGCGGGCGAGCGTGGTCTTGGTCGTTCCCGATTCCGCCGCCAGTGCGGCGGTGACGGAATGAAAGCGACCGATCGCGCGGACGGCCTCGAGCACGATCGACTCGGCTGGAGCCGAGGCGGGCAAGGGAACGTCGATGACCTTGTCGTCCGGTGTGCGGTAATCGCCGTAGCGAGACAGCGGACGACCGGGCAGCCAACTCGCCGCGGTGACAAGGTGGCCACCAACTTCGACTGCCCAGACCTCGGGTTCGCCACGCGCCGGTCGCGGTGTCGGCAACAGGCCATCGCTGGCCGTGGCCGCGATCTGGAGCGACCATTGGGTGAGGTTGACCTGCGCGGCCGCGGTTCCCGCGGCCCACTCTCGCAGCACGTAGTTACCGCCGTCCGCCACTACACCTAAAAGGTGAGCGGCGGAAC
>JACCUV010000204.1 GCA_013698495.1 Chloroflexia bacterium | reverse complement strand
TCGAAACCGGGAAATCAAAATCGGCGAGGTCGATCACGTCGACTTCGAATTCCTCATGCTGTCGCGCCTGACTGGCGAACCAGTTGGCCACCGTCGGACCAAAGCGTCCCTGCCGCACGCTGCCAATCACAATCGCGAGCTTCATCCGTGCCGTAATCATATTGTGTCCCTTTGCGTTGCGCGTTCGATCATGCGCTGCATGCCCCTCTTGATATACCCTAATTCCTCAACTATGGTTGAGGTCAAGCGAGGCGCCTGCGCCGATGGGGAGGTCGAAAAGTCAGGGTGGACAAAAGGAGGCAGTCGGCATGTTAACGGTCGGACAACTCGCGGCACGGAGTGGGGTTTCGGTGTCGGCCCTGCACTTTTACGAACGCAAGGGCTTGATTGCGAGCGAGCGGACGACCGGCAACCAGCGGCGATACCGGCGCGACGCGTTGCGGCGGGTGGCATTGATCCGGATCGCGCAGCGCGTCGGCATCCCGTTGTCCGAGATCGCGGCCGCCCTCAACGAGCTGCCGGATCGCCGCACTCCCACACGTCGCGATTGGGAGCGCCTTTCCAGCCGTTGGCGGAACGACCTTGACGACCGGATTCGGCGCCTCGAGCAACTGCGCGACCGTTTCACCGGCTGCATCGGCTGCGGATGTCTCTCGATCGATATGTGCGGGTTGAGCAACCCGAACGATGTGCTCGCCGAGCACGGACCTGGTCCCCGGCGATTGATCGAGGAGTAGCGGAGGTGCGTGTTGCGGGCGAATCGGTTCACCAACGGGATCTGGTAGTGGGGGGTCTTGTGCCCTCTAACGTGTCCGCCGACTCGAACTCCGGGCGTGCGAACACGTTGGCCGCCACAAGGGTCGGCCACTACCAGAAAGGCGCAATTCCTACCGCGTCGGTTCCGGGGAATTGGCCTTGTCGGATGGCTTGGTGGCGAACTTCTTCTTCCAGATGAACCAGATCAGGGCGCCAATGATCGCGACATACATCGGGTAGTCGAGGTAGTCGACGAGGTGACTGACGTCTTCCCAGTTGTCGCCTAGCCACCAACCGGCGACGATCAGCAGGCTGTTCCACAAGCCGCTGCCGATCGCGGTGTAGGCAATGAACGGAACGAGGTTCATCCGCCGCAGCCCGGCTGGAAGCGAGACCAAACTACGCACGATCGGGACCATCCGGCAGAGGAAGACCGCCTTGTAGCCGTGGTGATCGAACCAGGCGTTGGCCGAATCGAGATCGCGTTCGGAAACAGCGAACCACTTCCCGTATTTCCGGATCAGCCAACGCAAGCGCGCTTCGCCGAACCAGTACGCGGCGTAGTAGAGGATCAGCGCACCCGCCACCGCCCCCATTGTCGCCGCCAGAATCACGGCCGGCAGCCAGAACCGGCCCTCGCCGGCGAGAAACCCCGCCAGCGGCAAAATCGCCTCGGAGGGAATCGGCGGGAACACGTTTTCCAGCACAACCATCAGGAAGACGCCGACATATCCGGCCGACTCGACGAAGTCCTTCGCCCAGGTCGTCAAATCGCTCAAGAGACCCAATGAATGCACCCTTTGTGGTAGGCGGAATGAACGTCATTGCAAGGAAGCAAGGGGCGACGAATCCCTTCGGGCTCGAACGCCGAGCACAAGCTTAGACGAAATTGGTATACGTGGCGTCAGCCCGGTCGCTCGACGTGGTCCCAGGTGGCCATTTCGAGCGCCGGGGCCGAGGTGTCGATCATCGTCACGATCGCGAAGGTGAGCACGGTGCAGCCTTCCTCAAGGTGCCCACCCATCGCGATCTCGGTGTTCGAGAAGGTGACGTGAGCGTGGACCCGACCGTCGAGGATCGCGCCGGTCACAGTCAGGATGTCGAATGGGCCTTCCCCTCGGACGAACGCGTTCTCCGGCGGCATCGCCGCGGTGCTTACGACGTGGAAGTGGTATGCGCTGAGCGAGCCGACCCCGGCCAGAATCGCGCCGTGGCCGATCCCGGTTTCCTCGACCGCCTGGCGCAACCCCAGCAGCAGATCCTGCCCCGGATCGAGGCGAACCATCACAACGCGGCCTGGGATCATTTCCTGTACGATCATTGGTGGCCTTTCCGACGGGTGGGATTAAGAGTTCGGGTCAAAGTACACGTCATGACGAGACACGTCGAGATACCTCCCGTGGGAACTCGATTGTCATGCTGACTGGCGTGTCAAGGATCAATAAGGATGGTGACACACGTCGCGTCATCACTCTGACGCTTCGCGTCAGAGTGACGGTTTGGGGAGTGTCAACCAATGCTTGACACTCCACAGACAAAGGAGGAATCTCAAGGTGTCCGACCAGCCACGAGTTTCACGCCATCCGCGGCGCCATTCGCCACAAAGGACTCACCCAGCGATGTCTCACCAACTCGCGATCGATGGCGGAACACCGGTGCGCACGGCGCCATTCCCAGCCTGGTCAGTGTGGGGAGAGCGCGAAAGCCAGCTCCTGGCCGCAACGCTCGATACCGGCGACTGGGAGGAGCTATCCGGTAGGACAGTGCAGGAGTTCGAGGACCAGTTCGCCGCCTTCCACGATGCGCGTTTCGCCCTCGCGGCGCCGAATGGCACGCAGGCACTGAAAGTCGCTCTCCAGGCGCTGGGCGTGCGGGCCGGAGTCGAGGTGGTCACCACTGCCTGGACATTCATTGACACAATCAGCGCGATTTTCGCCGTTGGGGCCAAACCGGTGTTCGTGGACATCGACCCCGCAACCAACCTGATCGACTCGGCCCGGATCGAGGCGGCGATCACCCCTCACACGAAGGTGATCGTCCCGGTCCACATCGGTGGCCAGCCGTGCGATCTCGACGGCGCGCTCGATGTCGCCCGCAAGCATGGCTTGCCCGTTCTGGAGGATGCCGCACAGGCAATCGGCGCCGAATGGAAGGGTGCCAAGGTCGGGGCGATCGGCGACCTGGGCACGTTCAGTTTCCAGGAAAGCAAGAACCTCAGCGGCGGCGAAGGCGGGGCGATCGTCACAAACCGCGAGGACCTGCACGCCTTGTGCTGGTCGTTGCACAACACGGGCCGGGGATTCACCAGCGGGACATTCGACTTCGAGCGAATTGGCGGCAACTATCGAATGACGGAACTGACCGCCGCCCTGCTGCTCGGCCAAATGGAGTGGCTGGCGGATCAGATGGCGACCCGAGATCGCAACGCCGACACGCTGACGGCGGGGCTGACCGAGATCCCCGGCCTGGAGCCGACGACCGTCGATGCCCGTGTGTCGAGGCATGCCTGGCGCCTGTATCAAATTCGCTACGATGCGGGAAAATTCGGCGGTAGCGACCGCGAGGCGTTCATCGCGGCATTACGGGCGGAGGGCATCCCTGCCGGCGCCGGGTACGTGCCGCTGACCCAGATCGGGGCGGTTCGCAACGAACTGCGGGAGCGGTTCGGGCCGAGCTCCGTGCGAGAGATCACGGCGGTACCCAACGCCGACGCCGCTGGCCCGGTGGTCGTCATGCCTTATGACGGGCCGAGGCAACAGACAACATCGCCGGGGTCTGAACTCTCCAGGC
>JACCUV010000192.1 GCA_013698495.1 Chloroflexia bacterium | reverse complement strand
AATGGCCACGTCCGTCACTTCTTCAGCGAGCAGTACGCCCGCGAGCTGCTCGCCACCGCCTTCACAGATATCGAGATCGCCTCACGCTCGGGCAAGCTCTATGGTGGCGCCTCCGCCTGGATCGCGGCATTTGCCCGCGCAACCGAGACGGGCAGTTGACACCTGCCAAGGAAGCTGTCAATATTGATTCAATCCCCCCTTGGCCTTCGGGCTGAGGGCTTGGGCCCCCGGAAACGGGGGCCCTCTTTTTGATTCACAGGGGGTGCGCCATTGAGGATCGGAGTCTACATCGATGGATTCAATCTCTACTATGGCCTGTTTAAGCACGGACCCCCTGTCTGTAGACAGTACAAGTGGTTGAATCCATTCTTGCTGGGACAGGAAATGGCAACGCGCCTCAAACTCTCCGGCGATGTCACTCGAGTTCGATACTTCACTTCAAGGGCAAAACACAATCCTGAAGATCCAGGCCAGCCAACCCGCCAGCAAATGTTGGTTCGCGCAATGGAAACACTTCCTGAGGTCAGCGTACATTGGGGACAACATATCGACACCGTAAAGCGTGGATTTCTTGTGGGCGATCCCGACAAAGCGATTCGAAATTTTTCAACTCGGGAAGAGAAAGGCTCGGACGTCAGTTTGGGAGTTTTTATGACGCGAGACATTGCCCTCAAAGAGATTGACGTTGTTCTCCTGGTCTCTAACGACTCCGACTTGGTGAATGCGGTTTCAGTTGCGGAAGCTGACTTCAACACAAGAGTGTATATAGTTTCCCCTCAACCCTCCGGAAATCCCAGTAGAAAGCTACGCGAAGCGGCGTCAGGTCTCATCATCGTTGATCCAGACTGTCTCGCCAAATGCCAGTTCGCCAACCCGGTAGTCGATGGCCTCGGACGAAAAATCCACAAGCCGGATAGGTGGTAGTCACACCTGTTTGTGACCTACATTGACACGCCTTCAGCCGCGTCCACACCGCTATATTCGCTTAAACTGCGGGCGGCACTGCGCCGCAGGCATCGATTCACTTGAACGGAACACCACCATGGCAATTGCGCCCACACGACAAGGGATTGCTCACCAACACCCCGCGCACCCATCTCTTGCCGGCCGGCTGGCCGCCGGGTCAGCTCCGGCGGGGTAGGGCAACCACTCCGTCGTCCCACGAGGCCATCCTGACCAAACGAGACGATGTGCTTCACGCACGGCGCGGCCAATCGGCAACGCCGTGATGTCACGCGCCGAATCGTCCGGATTCCGCCCCTCTGCCTGAGCACCCCCTGCAACCCAACCACACCCTGACAACCAACATGTCGTCACGCGCTGGAGCACTCGATGCAAATGCTTCTCTCGAACCGCGCCTTCGCCAGATTCTGGTCGGCAGGCCTGTTCTTCCTGCTCGCCTGGTGGGCGTTGCACGCGGTCATGCTCATCTACGTCTTCCAATTGACCGGGTCGCCCTTTGCCACCGGGCTGATCCCCGTCTTCTCCTCGCTTCCCGGCATCGTTCTCGGACCGATCGCCGGCGTCCTCGTCGACCGCTGGGACCGCAAGCGGGTGATGAGCGGGAGCGCCCTGATCCTCGTCGGGCTCATGGTCGTCACGCTCCCATTTGCTGGCGACGTGGATGTCTCTGTGCTCTACGCGATCATCTTCGTCCAGTCGATGGTCATGACTTTCTTCTCGCCGGCCGAGAACGCGCTCCTGCCCACTCTCGTCCCCATCGAAGACCTCACCACGGCCAACTCGCTGAATGCCCTCAACGATAGCCTGGGACGAATTGTCGGACCCGCCGCCGGAGCCTGGACCCTCGTCCAGTTCGGGTTCGCCGCCACGCTTGTCGTCAGCGCGCTGCTCTATCTCGCCGGGTGGGCGTTACTCATCGGCATCCGGCACGAACAGCAACACGTCCCAGGTCCATCGGAAGCGGATATCCGGTCCCTGGTCCGATCGGTCCTGGCCTCCTTTCTGGAAGGTCTCCGCTTCGTCCGTGAACGACCAGCGTTGTTCCTCGTCGTGGCCGTGTTTGCCTTGTTCATGGTTGCCGACGTCCCGCTTTCGGCGGTGCTCCCGGCGTTCATGATCGAGTCCGTTGACGTCAGTCCCGAAGTCTTCGGCTCCCTGATGTCGGTGCGGGGACTCACTGGACTGCTGGGCGGTCTGCTGGTGGTGATCCTCAGCCGCCGCGTGCACGAAACGTGGCTGCTCGCGGGCGGGCTTCTGCTGCACGGCCTGAGCTTCCTGACGTTCGGGCTTGCCAACAACCTCGTTGGAACCGTGCTCGTGCTGATCCCGATCGGACCGGCCGCCGCCGCGATCCAGACCGGGCTCTTCACGATGCTCCAGAAGTCGTCGCCAGATGCGATGCGGGGCCGCGTCTTCGCCTTGACCGGAACGATCAACGGCCTGATCGTGCTCGTTGTCAGCGTCACGGCGGGCGGCCTCGGCGAGGCGTTCGGAACCAGGGTCATCGTCATCGCTTCGGGATGTCTGCATGTGTTGCCGCTCCTGCTTGTCGTTGCCTTTCTCTGGAGAAAACATGCGGGCCCGCGGGTGTGACTCACATTCCGTGGCGGGGCCAGAACGATTCACGTGAAATAGAGCGGGAGGACCTACACAGGCGAGATCCAGGATGTCCAGTTGAAGTTCACGGCCCGTTCGTCCTCCCCAACGAGATCCCTCTTCCGGCGCGGCGTGCTTGACACCAACGGCGATGATGAGCGGAAGACCGCGCGGCCGTGAAGTCAACGAGAGGAATCAACCCTTGCCACAACTCAGTCTCAGCAACGCCGAGTACATCGGTCGCCGCCAGCGCATCCTGGAACGGCTGGAAGGGCGGGACGCGACCACCCTGATCACGTTCGGGGCCAACAACGTCTCCTACTTCAGCCGCTTCAGCTTCATTCCCACCGAGCGGCCGATCGCCCACCTCCTCACCGCCAACGCGTCGATCCTGCTCATCCCGAACCTCGAGCTCGAACACGCCTGGGCCGAGGGGCTGATCGACGATGTCGTGGTCTATCCCGAGTATCCGGGGAAGCGACCCGCGCTTGACTACCTGAAGGACAAGCTCGTCGAACTCGGACTCGAGACGGCCACAATCGGCGTCGACGCCGATGGCTACGGGCAGATCTATGGCTACCGTGGACCACGAGTCAGCGAACTGCTGCCCGACGCCACGATCGTCAGCGCGCTCGACGAGATCGAGCACATGCAGATGATCAACTCGGAGGAGGAGCTGGGCCTGATCCGCGAAAGCGCCCGCTGGGGCAACCTCGCCCACTCCTATCTGCAGGAGTACTCGAAGGTCGGCGTCAGCGAAATCGCGATCTCGCAGCGCGCCTCCAACGACGCCAGCGAGGCGATGATCCGCGCCCTCGGACCCCAGTTTCGCCCCCGCGCCTTCGGCGGCACGGTCGCCACCGCCACCTTCCGGGGTCAGGTCGGCAAGGCCTCGGCGCTGCCGCACGCGATGAGCAACAACGCGAAGCTGCAACCCGGCGACGTCCTCGTCACCTACGGCGGCTCCTCGGTCTGGGGCTATGGCAGCGAACTTGAGCGGACGATGATCGTCGGCGAACCGAGCAAGGAGCAGGCGACGTTCTTCGCGCACATGCTCGCCGCCCAGACCCTCGCGATCGAGGAGCTCAAGCCGGGCCTGAAATGCTCGGATGTCGATCGCCTCGTGCTCGACTACTTCGAGGAAAACGACTTGATGCGGTACTGGCGGCACCATAGCGGGCACGCCAAGTCGACGCTGATCCACGAGGCTCCGTTCCTCGACATCGGCGATCACCGCGAAATCGAAGTCGGGATGGGCTTCACCGTCGAGCCCGGTCTCTATGTGCCCGATTTTGCCGGTTTCCGCCACTCCGACACCGTCGCCGTGACGCCAGATGGCGTCGAGTGGATCACCTACTACCCGCGCGATCTCGAAAGCCTGATTATCCCCGTGTAACCGACAGAAAACCGTCGCGTTTCGT
>JACCUV010000170.1 GCA_013698495.1 Chloroflexia bacterium | reverse complement strand
GTGAGCAAATCAGCTAACCGTCACCGCTTCCGCTTCCCGTGCGCCTTCGCACGAGCGGGCAGCGGGTCCGTAAAGTTTGTCGACGTAGTCGATCACCATCCGGCGAGCGCTGAAGTTCGGGGCGACTGTGCGAATCGCCTCTTTCGATAGCGCGATCCATTCGTGCGGCAGACCGCTTGGGCCGCGATCGTAGTACATCGGCACAATCTGCTGCTCCAGCATCTCGTAAAACGCGTTCGCTTCGGCCTCGTCCTGTGCTTCGCCACTCAGCTCCGACGGCGCTATCCCCCAACCATTGGTGTTGCGCCGATCCCAACCCTCGATCCACCAACCATCGAGAATGCTGCAATTGGGCACGCCGTTGGCCGCCGCCTTCATGCCGCTGGTGCCACTCGCCTCGAGCGGATAGCGAGGATTGTTGAGCCAGACATCGACGCCGGCAACAAGCAGGCTGGCGAGCCCCATCTCGTAGTCTTCGGCAAACGAAATACGGCCCCCCAACTTGGGATCTCGAGCCTTCAGATAAATCTCCCGAATCAGACTCCGGCCTCCCTGGTCCGCGGGATGGGCCTTGCCCGCGAACACGATCTGCACCGGGTGATCCGGGTGATTCAGGATAGCGGCCAGCCGTTCCATATCCCGGAAGAGCAGGGTCGCCCGCTTGTAGGTGGCGAAGCGGCGCGCGAAACCGAGCGTGAGGACATTCGCGTTCTGAAACGGGCCCGACGAGAGCATCTGCCAGGCATCAAAATCGCCGGCGGCGTAACGCCGGCGCGCTCGCTCATCCATCTCGTCGATCAATGCCTGCTTGGCGGTGATGTGGGCCTCCCAGAACTCGCGGTCCGGAATGTTGAGAATCGTTTCCCACATCAGGCTGTCTTCCTGCCGGTCTCGCCATCGCCGTGGCAAGTAGCGATCGTAGAGCTCGCGCATGATGGGTGAAATCCACGTTCGAAGGTGCACGCCGTTGGTGATGTGGATGATCGGGGCATCGGTCGCGGATGAGCCAGGCCAGAGATCGTGCCACATCTCTCGCGAAACCTCGCCGTGCTTCTCGCTGACGCCGTTGACATTCGAGGCGAGCCGCAGCGAGAGGGCCGTAAAGTTGAATCCGGCCTTGTCACCATGGGCTCCAAGGGCCATGAACTCCTCTCGCGAGAGGCCGAGTTCTGGCCAGTAGTTCTGGAAGTAGCGCTCCATCATACTGTGCGAGAAAATGTCGTGTCCCGCCGGGACAGGAGTGTGCGTTGTGAAGATCGTACACGCCCGCACCGCCTCCACGGCATCATCGAACGGCTTGCCCCCGAGGACGCGCTCGCGTACCCGTTCAAGCAGGTGCAGCGCGGCATGACCTTCGTTGGCGTGCCAATAGGTCGGTTCGATGCCCAGGGAACGAAGCAGTCGCACACCGCCAATCCCAAGCACAATCTCCTGACGCAAGCGATGCTCGGTGTCCCCACCATAGAGCCGCGACGAGAGTTCGCGCGTCCACTCCGGGTTGCCATCGACATCGGAGTCGAGGAGGTAGATGGGAACCCGGCCGACCTGGACTTTCCAGACCGCGAGGCACAGCGGACCGCTGCCGTCAGCGAGGTCGACCTCGACCACCACCGGCGAACCGTCCGGGCTCAGGACCTGTGTCGTCGGTTCGGCGCGCGGATCGAGCCTCGCTGGCTCATCGTGCTGCCAACCATCGTGATTGATGCGTTGCCTGAGATACCCTTGGCGGTACAATAGGGACACCCCCACGAGCGGAATGCCCATGTCGCTTGCTTCCTTGGCATGGTCACCGGCGAGCACACCGAGACCACCGGAGTAAATCGGCAAGGCGCGATGCAATCCGAACTCGGCGGAGAAGTAGGCGACGGTTTTCCCGACCATTTCCGGGCGATTCCGACCGAGCCAGGTTTGATCCTGACCTTCCCCGATCATCCGCTCGAAAGACGCCACCGATTGGTCGTATCTGGCCAGGAACTCCAGATTTTGCGACGCCGCGATCAGCCGTTCGGGTTCGATCCGGTGCAGGAACAACACCGGATTCTGCTCAACCACACGCCACAGGACAGGATGCAGTTGTTCGAACATCGATCGCGCAGTGCGACTCCAGGTCCACCAAAGGTTGTAGGCCAATTCACTCAATCGTTCGATCCGCACCGGCAGTTCGACCTGCTCGACAGGGGAGGTTGGGGTCATCCTGAAACATTCTCCTCAAACAGACGCGCGTACCTCGTGAGTCAACGACTTCAAGACTCAAAACTTTCGATGCAGTCGCGGCGACGATGCACCAGTATCCACTACGCTTGCGATGTCAACAAACCGCGCCGGTGGGTGCACGTACGGCTCGCCACAAATCGACCGCGGCAGGAGGTTTTACCTGGACACATGCCAGACAAAAACTGAGAGTCGACCCGAAGCCCGAGGCACGAAGCAGCCGCGACGGTGGTGGCATGGTGCGTGCCTGATGACGGTGTCGATTCTGTGGGCGGTGCACTACCCGTTCTGGCCGAATCGCGACGAACTGCTCGATCAGGGAAAACTGGTTGACTACAGTTGGCTCGCGTTTGCCGCCTGGTTCTTCGGGCTGGCGCTGTGGCTCTGGAGCGCCTGGAACCTGTTGCGAGGATTCAGGCATCAATCGATCCGCGGCAGTTGGAAGATCGTGTACCTGACAACGATCGTGATCCACGTCTCGTTCGTCGCGATGTACCCGACGAACGCGATCGACGTCTACATCTACTCCGCAAGGTCGCGACTACTCAGCCACTACGGGCAGAATCCCAACGATGTCAGACCCGACGTCTACTGGGATACCGATCCTTACATGCGGTTCGCCTCCCGGGAATGGGCCGATAACCTCTCGCCCTACGGACCGTTGTGGAACCAGATCGCGGCCCCGGTCACGTGGCTTGGCGGAGACAGCATCGGTCTGGCGGTGATCGGTTTCAAGCTGCTGAGCGTCGTCTCGGCGTTGGCGATCGCGTGGTTCATCCACGACATCGTGAAATCGAACTCCCCGGAGTGGGCGCTGGTCGCGGCCCTGGCGTGGCTCTGGAATCCACTGGTATTGTGGGATGGCGTCGCCAACGCCCACAACGACGTGACGCTGATGCTGCCAGTGATGGCCGCCCTGTGGGCCTGGCGCCGCGGTCACGAGCGGTGGGTCATTCCACTCCTTGTCGCATCGATCCTGATCAAGTACGTGACCGTAATCCTCTTGCCACTTGCAATCGTGGCAGTCTGGCGACGCGCGCACAATCCGATGCGTCGGCTCGGCGTCGCGCTCTGGTCAATGGGTTGTGTCTTGCTTTTGATCGCGGCAGGCATGTACCCGTTCTACGACCTGGAGGCCGTCTGGCGCAGCGCTCAGGAACAGGGGGCCAAAGTCAACGCCTCGCCCGCCTGGGTGGTGCTCGCCTCGCTGGCGGAATGGTCGGTGGCGGATGTCTCCGCCGAGGAGGTGCGGAACGCAGCTTACCTGATTGTGGCAATCGGGATCGCGATCTGGATGGCGGTATGCTGGACACATCCCCAGCGACTTGCGCTAGCCTGTTTCGAGGTGACGTTCTTGTTCATGTTGGTGGCATCCACCAACCAGCGAGCGTGGTACGTGATCTGGCTCGTGCCGCTGGCGGCCGCACTTTTGCCTGGCACGCAGTGGCGGCGAGCGACGCTTTGGTCGGTGACCGCGATGCTGGGCCATGCTTGCACGATTTGGTTGTGGTACGTCTGGGATTTCGACGCCTGGGGCTACTACTGGTACGTGATGGTCATCGTCGGCGTCGTGTTCCTGCCCGTGATCGCGCTCACGGTGTGGGAAGTGGCCGCACGGGCCCGATCGCGCGGCGATGCTTTGAAGGCAAACAAGGTTCCGTGTGAGTAACACGTAGCTCAGAGACGGCAAATCGCGAAGTGACCCGAGTGTCGTAGGGGCGATCCTGATCCTGTCCTGAGGAACGAAGGATGATCGTCCGATGCATCAAGGTCGTCGGACAAGGGTCAACCTGGAGGATGCCCCATGCGAACCCGTCTCACACTTCGCCGAGGTAGGCCTTGCGCACCATTTCGTTCCTCAGCAACGCCTGGGCGTTATCGGTGAGCAGGATCGAACCGGTTTGGAGCACATAGCCGCGTTGCGCGATGCCCAGCGCCATCAACGCGTTTTGCTCCACCAGCAGCACAGTCGTGCCCTGCTTGTTAATATCCTGAACGATCGAGAATATGCCCTCGACGAGGATCGGGGCCAACCCCATCGACGGTTCGTCGAGGAGCAGGAGATCGGGTTTCGCCATCAGTGCGCGGCCGATCGCCAGCATTTGCTGCTCGCCGCCAGACATCGTCCCCGCCTTTTGGTTGATCCGCTCCTTCAATCTCGGAAACAGGTCGAACACCCTGGCCAGGTCATCCGGATCCATCTTGCCGTGGACGAAAGCGCCCATCTGCAGGTTCTCAAGCACCGACATTCGCGGAAAGACACGACGTCCTTCGGGAGACTGGGCGACCCGCATCGCCGCCACTTTATGGGCCGGTACTCCGCTGATTCTCTTCCCCCGCAGCAGGACTTCGCCCGTGCGCGGGGCGAGTAAACCCGAGATCGTCTTCAGGGTAGTGCTCTTGCCTGCTCCATTCGATCCGATCAGGGTTACGATCTCCCCCTGATTGACGTCGATCGTGATCCCCTTGAGGGCGTGGATGTGCCCGTAGTAGGTGTTGACGTCGCGCAGCTCCAGCATTTTTGTTGCGGTCGCATGCGTTCCAACCGCGCTATCGCCGGTAGGGGAGAGGGTTGCAGTTTGGCTCACGGGTTTGCTCCTGGGTGCAATTGCTCCACCTGTGGAGATTGAACTGGCGCTGCGGGTGCGTCGAACTGGCGGGACAACTCTGCCGCGCCTTTGCCCAGATAGGCCTCGATCACCTCGGGGTTGCTCCGCACCTCTGCCCCCGACCCATCGGCGATCTTGACGCCGTGGTCAAGCACCGCGACCTGATCGGAGATCCCCATCACCACTTTCATGTCGTGTTCGATCAGCAACACCGTGAGATTCAACTCCCGTCGCATCTTGTCGATGAAGGCCGTCATCGCCGCTGTCTCGCGGGGGTTCATCCCGGCCGTCGGTTCGTCGAGCAGCAGCAGGCTGGGACCACTGGCCAGGGCTCGAGCGACCTCGAGTCGGCGCTGATCGCCATACGAGAGGTTCTTCGCGGTGGACTGTGCCTGACGCCCAAGCCCGACGTAGTCGAGCAGGCTATAGGCATTCTCGCGCGCCTCATGCTCTTCTCGCATCACGCTCCGGGTTCGCAACATCGCGCCGATCGCGCCAGCTTTCATCCGGGAATGCATGCCAATCAGCACATTTTCGATCACGGTCATGTTCGCGAACAGCCGAATGTTCTGGAACGTGCGGGCAATACCCAGCGATGTCACCTGATCGGGCCGCAGCGACGTTCCACCGAATCCGCTTCCGCCGAAAATCGGTTTACCCTTGAATGAGATAGTGCCCTGAGTCGGTTTGTAAATGCCGGCGATCATGTTGAAGAACGTGGTTTTGCCGGCGCCGTTCGGGCCGATCACGCTCGTGATGCTGCCAGTCGCGATATTGAGGTCGACCTCATCGACCGCAATCAGCCCGCCGAATTGTTTGGTGATGCCTCGCGCCTCCAGGATCGGAGGGCCGGCCTCGATTTCCGTGACCATCGCTATGCGTTGCCTCCCGCGAGGCGCGCGTTCTCTTCACGCACGTCATACAAGTCTTCCTTGTCGTCCACGTCGTCATCGTCGTCGCCGCTCAGTTCGGCGGCGCGGCGACTCGAGGGGAAGAGACCGCCCGGTCTCAAAAGCATGATCAGGACAAGCGCCAATCCGAAGATCAGGAATCGATCGGAGTTGAGGTTGTGTGTCGCCAGCCATTCGCCCAACCAACTCAGTGGTTCCCAGGTGAGTTGCTCGCCCATCCAGTTCAGGGGTCGCGTAAGTTCGGTCGCCAGAATTCGGTCGAATGAACCGATGATGATCGCCCCGACAATCACACCGTAGATATTGCCGATGCCGCCGAGGATGACCATCGCGAGGATGATGATCGAGACCGAGAACTGGAACTGATCGGGGTAGACGACCCGCACATACCCGGCGTAAATCGACCCGGCGAACCCGGAGAACGACGCGCCCAGCGCGAACGCCCAGAGTTTGGCGCTGACCGTGTTGATGCCCATGCTCGCGGCCGCGATCTCGTCTTCGCGAATTGCCTGCCACGATCGCCCCATTCGCGAATCGTAGAGGCGCGTAATCATGAAGATCGAGACCAGACCCACGACCAGAACCAGCCAGAACCAGTTGTCCTGATCGATGGTCGAGAATCCAATTTCGCGCCCTCCCGGCAAGGGAATTGACGGCGGTTTCGCGATCTGCCCAATACCCTGCGGACCGTTGGTGATGCCGGAGGCATTGGTGTAGAAATCGGGCACGATCTCACCAAAACCGAGTGTCACGATCGCCAGATAGTCCCCGCGCAGGCGCAGCGTCGGCGCCCCGAGAATCACCCCGAAAATCGCGGCCAGAACCCAGGAGAGCGCCATCGCTGGCCAAAACGACTGCAGGTATTCGGGAATCCAACCGCGCTGAACGAACCAACTGTTGGGTGAAGTGATGAACGCGTTGCCGTAGGCGCCGATAACGAAAAATGCGACATACCCGAGATCCAGCAGACCGGCGTAGCCGACCACGATGTTAAGCCCCAGGGCCAGAATCACGAACACGAAAATCGGTATCCACTGCCCCATTTGATTGAGCCCGAGGGCGCTGTCGAGGAATGGGTACACCGCCAGGCAGGCCGCGCCAAGGAGCACCCAGAGCAGGCGCTTTCGTTCTTCCTGCTTCCGGTCGGCGAACCATTTTTCGGCCCGGGTTGCATATGACGATGCCATCTTCGAACTCCCTCCCGGTCGCCGCTAGACCTTGTCAGCCACTTCCTGGCCAAGAAGACCGGACGGGCGAAATACAAGCACCAGGATGAGAATGCTGAAGATGACCGAGTTGGTCCACTGACTTCCCCAGCCGCTTACGAACGTGCCCATGAACCCGTCGCTGTAGGACCAGATCAGTCCGATCAAAAACCCGCCGACGACTGCGCCCGCCAGGTTGCCGATGCCCCCCAGCACCGCGGCCGTGAAGGCGAACAACCCGTACGTGAATCCCATTTGAAATCTGCCAGAGTTGTTGTAGAACAGCGCCACCATGCCCGCGGCGCCAGCCAGGCCGCCTCCGAGCAGGAAGGCGACCCCGATCGTGCGGTTGATGTCGATCCCCATCAAGGCGGCTGCCTCCCGATCCTGGGCGGTTGCGCGCATCGCGGTCCCGATCCGCGTTCGATAGACGAACCAGGAGAGAATAATGAGGAGCGGGATGGTGACGCCAATAACGAACAAATCGATCAATCGCAGCCGCAAGGTCGAGTCGGCGAACCAGTCGCGAAGCAGCGGCCACTCCTGCAGCACATTGTAGGATCGGATCTCACTTGGGATAAGGTCCGGGCCGGTGAACGGATTTGGCCCTTTCCAGTAAATTGCAATATTCTGCAGGATAAAGCTCATCCCGATAGCGGCAATCAGCGGCGCCAGTCTCGGCGCCTTTCGCAGCCTGCTGTAGGCCAACTTGTCGATCGCCGCGTTCAACAGCCCCGAGAACGCCATCGAAGCGAGCAAGGTCAGAATCAATACGGAGACAATCAGCCCTGTCGACGAATCGCTCGTCACGCCCGTCACCACTACGAGCGTCGCCGCGAAGAACGCGCCCATCATGAAGACCTCGCCATGGGCGAAGTTGATGAGCTCGATGATGCCATAGACGAGCGTGTACCCAAGCGCAATCAGGGCGATAAGGGAACCACTCGCCAGGCCGATAATCATAAACTGAAAAAAAAGCGTCCACTCAAAGTCCATGAGCAAGATCCCCATCTCGTCTCGCTCGATGCCGGAACCAAAGCGACAACCGCTGGCCGCATCGCTCATATGCCATGGATTACCATCGCGCACACGAACCGGGCCGAGCATTCTGCTCGACCCGGAATCGTGTGTTCAAGGTCAGGAAGGAAGTCCGATGACTTCCTGGAAGGTAATTACGGCGCCTTCGACGACATTGAGGGAAATGGTGTCGGCGGTGGTGTCCCCGGTTTCGGTGAAACTCCAGGTGCCAATCAGGCCGCGGAACCCCTCCGTCGTAAACATCGCGTCAAGG
>JACCUV010000152.1 GCA_013698495.1 Chloroflexia bacterium | reverse complement strand
GATGTCCGAGCCTGAGGCGCGGGCGGTCAAGCCCTTAAGCAGGGCGACGTTGGCCTCGATGTCGTCCTCCTCCGCGATCGCGTCGCGGGCGATTTTGACCTGATGAACCTGCCAGCGATGCAACTGGCGCCACGACGTGTACCCGCCGCCGAATTCATCGACCACCAGGTCGATGCCGAACCTGGCAATCGCGGCGACAAAGCGCGCGAGATCGGGCGAGGGCTCCCTGAAAATGCGATCCTCGATCTCAATCCGGAGCCGCGACGGTTCGAGATCGGTTTCGCGGAGGATTTCGACGATTCGCTCGGCATAGTCCATTCGGGCAATTTCACGTGCCGAGACATTGAAGGCGATCGCGGTCGCTCGAACGTGATGATAGGCGGTTGACCATTCCACGAGCCGCTTGCAGGCCGAACGCAGTACGCTCAGACCCAGCGGCACGATGATGCCGAGTTCGGCCGCTGCAATGAGGAACGCATCCGGCGTCAACATGTGTGAACCCGGCCGACGCCACCGCATGGAGACTTCGAACCCGCAGAGGTCTCCGGTGTTGAGGTCGAGTTCCGGCTGGAACCAGGGAGCCATCTCCTGGCGATCGAGCGCGAGCCGCAAATCGCGTTCCAGCTCAGCGCGCGCCAGCGCCTCGTCGTACATTGCTGACTGGAACAGGGTCGCCACCCCGCCTCCGGCATGCTTCCCCTTGTACAAGGCAATGTCGGCCGCCCGCAGAATCTCGGCCGGTCGGTTGAGAGAGGGAGTTCTCAACGCAACCCCAGCTGTTGCCGCCAGGTTGAAGCTGTGGTGTTGATCCGGGTGCTTCCGGGAGATCGCGGCGAGCACGCGGTTGGCTGCGTGCATCGCGCGCGCAGGCGTGGTGTTTTCGATCAGCAAACCAAACTCATCGCCACCCAGCCGCGCCACCAATTCGCCGGGACGAAGGGCGTCGAGGATGCGCTGAGCGACCGCGACGAGGGCCGCATCGCCGCCATCGTGCCCGAACCGATCATTGATCGTCTTGAAACGGTCAAGGTCGAGAAAGACTACGGCAATGTTGGCGCCAGGCCGGTCCAGACTTCCCAGCGCCGCTTCGAGACGTTCGCGAAAGTGCATCCTGTTCGGCAACGCGGTCAGCGTATCGTAGTACGCGAGCCGTTCGAGTTGCTGTTCGAACGTTTTGCGTTTGGTGACATCGCGCGCAGTCACGACAACGCCGCCAACGCTGGGCACATCGAGCAGGTTGGTGAAATCGAGTTCCATCCATCGCCACGATCCGTTCGCATGAATGAACCGTGTCGACGCCTGGGCCCGCTGCCGGTGGACTTCCCGCACGCTTTCGAAGACATCCTGAAAACTCGGTTGGCACTCCGCGGCGATCAGTCCGAGGATATCGCGGCCAAGCAGGGAGGCGGGATCGTATCCCAAAATCCGCTCGACTGAGTCGGTGACATAATCCAGGCGGCCCTGCTCGGAAACAATGCCAATGATATCCGACGAATTCTGGACAAGCGCCTGGATGCGCACCTCCGAATTGCGCTGCATGCGCTGGGCCGAGTGCCGGTCGGATGTGTCCTCAACGAGTCCGAGATAGCACCACTTGCCAGAGACGGGATTTTGGATTCGGACACTATCTCCGGCGATCGAAATGCTCGATCCGTCGGGCCGGTCGATCGTGGTTTCAATCACGATCCGGGGCGACGTACCGTCGCTGTGCCGAGCGAGGAGCTCGCGATGCCGATCCGATACGATCGTAAAGGAATCGAGCAGTTTCGATGCACTCGACCCGACGATGCGGTCGGCGGGTATCCCAAAGATGTCGAGCAGGCGTTGATTAACCCGAATGACGGTTCCGTCCTCGCCGGCGAGGCAGACGCCAACGGCGCCCGTCGCGAAGAGCGCATTCAACGTTGGGTCGCTCGTAAAGCTCGCTCGCATGTCCACCGACTCCAACTGGCCGTCGGTGGCCGGAGGCTTGGCCGTGGCTACAACGTTGTCAACCGAGGTGGATGCCGGGGGCTCGAGCGCGGCAGCGGGCGGTAGCCGACCAGGAGTGAATTTGGCCCGCATTGTCGCTCCGTGACTGGCGACTTTAGACCGCGTCATGTGAGTGGGCAGAATGAGTCTGCCTGCGATGCACGTCGGCGTTGGCGGTCGCTGTTGGTGACGAGGCGACCGGTCGCGTGAGGCAAGATGAGAGGGTTGCGATGTGGCGCCGCGAGCGATCGCTTCATATTGAGTGACTTCCCGACGAACCGTACCGATGCAGCAAACACGCAAGCATACTGCATCGCGATCCAACGCGAGTCTACAGTGTGGAAGCTTGCTGAGGCGAATGGACCTAGCGACTATCGTCAACTGCGAGTCGCGAGCGGGCTACCGGCTGCGCCGTGTCTCGGCGTTTGAAGCGAGTGAACTTTTGCCCTTGACGTCGTTCCGAGGAAGCGGGAACCATGACTTTGCAGGATGGCCAGTCAATGGTTGGAGTCCACTCCTTTCCCCCACCTGGCTCAAGGCGCGATTCGCATTTGGCGGTGAGGTCCATGTTGAGGACGTCGAAAGCAGTTTGCAGCAGAGTGTCCGCTCCGGTCTGGCCCACGTCACACCCCGCGATTGTCAGGTTCGGTCGGCTTCCGAAAGGTTGAGCGGGAGGGCAACCGCGGGCTAGATTCGGGTAGCCAAGGAGTGCTTCACGGCCCACTAGTCATCTCCTGCGAGACCGCCGTGGCGAAACTCGGTCGTCAGATGTCCACGACACCAAGATGTGGGTTGCACCCACTGGTTCATCTTTAGCATCTCACGACCACATTTCCCGCTTGAGTCGAGGGATAGTTGTGCATTTTGCATGAAAACTGGTTGGCGATTCGTGATGAGTGCACCTGTTTCATCACTCCGCCCACTATCTACACTGCCTTTATTCCACACACTGTCGTGTGCGTTGTGCAAACTGGCGCCGTTGGCGTAGTGTCTGGGAGCGTCAGGGGCGGTGCTTCAAGTCACCGGAGTGGGAGGATTCTCTATGATCGATGCGGGAAATACGGCCTGGGTGTTGATGTCGGCGGCGCTGGTGATGCTGATGACCCCGGCGCTGGGCTTCTTCTATGGCGGATTGGTCAACCGCAAGAACGTGCTGTCGACGATCATGCACAGTTTCTTCATCCTCGCCCTGATTAGCGTGGTGTGGGTCCTGTGGGGCTACTCGCTGGTGTTCGATGGGGATCACGGAGGAGTCATCGGCGGTCTGGGACACATTGGTCTCAAAGGAATCTCGCCCACCGATGTGATGGACGCGTACGGCATCCCGGTCTATGCCTTCATCGCTTTCCAGATGATGTTCGCGGCGATCACCCCGGCGCTGATCACGGGCGCGTTCGCCGAACGCAAGCGGTTCAAGGCCTTCGTCGTCTTCAGCATTCTCTGGGCCACCTTCGTCTACGCGCCCCTTGCCCACTGGGTCTGGGGCGGTGGGTGGCTGGCCCAACTCGGCGCGATCGACTTCGCGGGCGGAACCGTGATTCACATTTCGTCCGGGGTGGCCGCGCTGGTGGCGGCGATGGTGCTCGGCCGGCGCAAGACCTTCGGCACGCGGGAGACCGACCCGCACGACCTGACGATGACGGTGCTCGGCGCCGGTTTGCTCTGGTTCGGCTGGTTCGGTTTCAACGCCGGCAGCGCGCTCGGCGCCAACGGTCAGGCCGCATCGGCTTTCCTGGTCACGAACGTGGCCGCGGCGATGGGGGCCCTGACCTGGATGACCGTGTCGTGGATGCGCCGCGGTAATCCCAGCGTTCTCGGAGCAGCAGCCGGGGCGGTGGCTGGTCTCGTCGCGATCACCCCGGCGGCGGGCTTCGTGGGCCCAGCCTCGGCGATCGTGATCGGTTTCGGTGCGGGTATCTTCTGTTTCTTCACTGTGGACTTGCTCAAACAACGATTCAAGATTGACGACGCCCTCGATGTCTTCGCGGTGCATGGTGTTGGCGGCATCTGGGGGGCGCTGGCTACTGGTCTCTTTGCTGACTCGGCCTTTAGCGGTGGTCCGGGGGTGGGTTTCGATGGGTTGTTCTTCGGCAACCCGGAGTTGCTCTGGAACCAGACGGTGGCGACCGTTGCGGCCGTCGCGTTCTCCGCCTCGATGACGTTCGTGATCCTGAAGGCGATCAACCTCGTGATTCCGATCCGGGTCGAGGAGGAAGCCGAGGTGCTCGGTCTCGATTCGTCGCAGCATGGTGAGGTGGCCTACCAGATTTAGCAGTTGTTACGTCGCCAGCGTTGCCCGGAATCGACCGGGCCACCGGGAAGATCGTGCCAGTGGGCAGATTGCCCAGGGAGAAACATCATGTTGCTGTTCTTTGCCTTCGTCTGCTTTGCCATGTTGCTCACCGCCTGGCTGGCGATGCCAGAACAATGCGATTCGACCGCGCCGCTGCCCGAACCGCATCTCAACCCCGATCCCGCCGCGGCTCCCGCGCGGGCGTAACGCAAGATTCGTTTGCCGATAGTTTGCGGTTTCGTCACGTTCAAACCGTCACCCTGAGTGGAGTGTCAAGCATAATTTGGCATGCAGTCACACGTCGCGGCGTCATTCTGACGCGAAGCGGAAGAATCCGGCCCCGTTGGATACGGCGAAGCACTCGATGACGAAGTCGGCGCCTGTTGGGGCCGCCAAAGAGCGTCCGCTGACGCGAACCGGCTTCGCCGGGAGATTCTTCCTTCGTCAGAATGACGGATTGGGAGTTGTGACAATCAGAACTGAGCTCGACGTTCGGGGTACAGGGAATCCCAATTTGGGGTCTTGACTTGCCCACTCAGGCCAACATCACGATTGGCAAAAGGCGACGATTTCGGCGAGGTTTGGATTCCAGCCATCGGACGCGTCCACCTCAAGCAAGGGCACTTCCATCGGCAGCGGCGCCCCTCCGCCAGACTCGATCCGCTCAACCAGCTCGGCTTCGGCGCCGTCGTCGACGTGGACGGGGTGACGTTCGCCGGCGTTGGCTCGCTTGCGGTAACGCTCGAGCACAAGCTCGGCCGGAATCGAGCAATGCACCTGTCGTCCTCGTGAAATCGCGAGGAGCGGCGCGAGGTCGGTGGGACCCATGTGCGGCAGAAAGTTGGCCTCGACGATGCAGGAAATCCTGGTTCGAAGCAGTTCGCTGGCGACGTTGAGGAGCAGCGCGATCGACTGTTTGCCGATGACAGTCGATTCCTCCCGCGTGAATGCATCGCGATCAGGCTCAACTGAGTCGTAGAGCAACTCCTTGAAGCGATCCTTGGCAAAGAGCGGCCAGCCCAATGCATCGCGCAGTTCTTCGGCAAGGGACGACTTGCCGGTCGCGGGCAACCCGCAGACGACGATCAGGGTTGGCGGATTTGGCGACGAATCGGTGGTGGCATGTGTTTGCTTCATTGTTAGTGCGGCCCGTCCTGGTTGATGGTTGGGTCAGTGAACACGGTCACGGTGGAGAGCATGTCGAGCATAGTGTGACCGGGAGCCATGCGTCCACTGCTGTGAAAATGGATCATTTTCATGCCTTGGTGGTGCAGCCGCGCTGCATGATTACACTGGTGTTCGTCCTCCCTCGTGCGTAGTGCGAGTCGGGCGGACGACCCCTGGATTGCGTGCGGTTGGCCAGGTGTCCCGCAGCGCTGGGGGGTCCGCCCCTTCGAACGTGTGAGACCGCCGCCACGGTTAATGCCGATCAAGAACCCGGCCAAGGTCTGCGTCGATCCGTCTCCGGAAAATCCGTGCAGTACACTTCTCGCAGGCAACTGAGGGTTGAGAAGGGC
>JACCUV010000118.1 GCA_013698495.1 Chloroflexia bacterium | reverse complement strand
GATGTCGACTGTCCACACCCCACGTAGCATTTTCCTCGCCCGCTGCGCGCTGTCCGGGGCGATGCTTCTCGTCGGCAGCGTGGTGGTTGCGGCGAAGTTCATTGTCGAGTCCTTTCCGCTGATGCTCGGCCTCGGCATCCGCCAAATCTCGGCGACGGTGATCATGCTGGCGATAGTGCTACTCGTGGAAAAGCGGATCCCAGCATTCAGCCGCCAAGATCACGGCATGATTGTCCTCCAGACCCTGACCGGTGTGGTCATGTTCAACGTGCTGCTGCTGACCGGGGTGGAGCGGACCACGGCGGCGGCGAGCGGGATCATCACGGCGACAGTTCCGGCCTGGATCGCCCTGCTCTCGCTGGCGATCGGCGAGCGAGTCACGCGGCTGACGATGGTGGGAATCGGGATGGCGGTCGGAGGAGTCCTGATCGTCAACTTGGCCGGTGGCGACAAGGGAGGCGAGGCGGCTTCGGCGCCGGTGCTGGGCGGAGCATTGGTGATGGGAGCGGTCGTCGGCGAAGCGCTGTTCACGATCTTCGGGAAGGCGGTTTCGGGACGGGTGACACCCGTCGCCAATTGCTACATGGTCTGCGTCTATGGGTCGCTTATGTTCCTGCCATTTGCGCTGTGGCAGGCCCCCGGTTTCGAGTTCGGCAGCGTCGGGGCCAGTGGCTGGATCGCGCTGGGGTGGTCGGCGGGCCCGGTGATGGTGGGAGCCTTCTTTCTCTGGTTCACCGGTTTGCAAGTGGTTCCGGCGAATTCGGCGGCAGTTTTCACGGGATTGATACCGGTCAGCGCACTTGTCTGTTCGGCGATTTTCCTGGGCGAGCGGATCGGCTGGCCGCATTATCTGGGAATGGCCTGCGTGATCGCCGCGATCGTGCTGGTGGCGCGCTCGCCACGCGACCTCGAAAGGCCGTAGTCGCGTGCAACAACTCGTTTGACCGAATGCAACAACAAGCCAGGAAACGTCGATGTGTCGTTTTCGGGTGCAAGAGTACAAAAACCCTCCGTGTCAGTCTTGGTGTGACACGTCCCCCAACCGTCATTCCGCGCCTGCGAGGCATCCCCCGCCCAGAGCGCGGCCGAAGGGCCCGTGCTGCGCCAGCGGACGCTCCTTGGCAGACCAATCAGGCGCCGACTTCGTCGTCGAGTGCTTCGCAGGCGGACGGGTCCTTGCCCGCGGCGGTGATCCAACCGCCGGTCGCTTGACAACGGCAGTCGACTGCATCACTGTATTTGACATACTTCTGGAAAATAGAAGGATTTCCCGTGCCACGAGCGAAATTGAAAGACCTTGACGGATATGTGACAACGTCACGCGTGGCAAAAATGTTCGACCTCTCCTCGTATTTGATTAAAACCAGGATCGAGGACGGCACGTTTCCGACAGCCTCCAGAACGTCGGATTCCGGCGTACTTCTCTTCGACGAGGCGTGGATCGCTTCGGTACGTGACATCCTGAGGTCGACACCGCCCCGGAAGCGGCGCCCCCACTCGACCGCGAGACCGTTGGCCCCGAGTCCGAAGTCGTTCCTTGGACACGAGATGGGCGAGGCCGGTTGGTTGCCGGGATGGGACGATGTCATTCGCTATTTCGAGGCGCTGGCCGCGGCATCGGACCGGGTCGAGACCAAGGTCCTCGGGCAGTCGACCGAAGGCAGACCCTATATCGTGGTGGCGGTGTCGGCCCCGGAGAATGTGCTTCCCGATGCGCGTCAACGAAATCGCGAGGCGTTGGCCAAACTGTGGGATGCGCGCCACGTCAGCCAGGAAGATGTCGATAGCATCGTCGGTGAGTCACGATCCGTCGGCATCGTCCTCGCGTCACAACACTCGAACGAAATTGGCGCGATGCTGATGACCATGCAACTCGCCTACGACCTGGCGGTCGCGACCGACCAGCCAACGCTCGATCTCCTCGGCGCCACCATCGCCCTCCTCGTGCCAAGCCACAATCCCGACGGGATTGAGATGATCTCAAAATGGTACGAGCGCTGGTTGGGCACTCCCTGGGAGGGAGTTGGAATGCCGTGGCTCTACCACCCGTATGTTGGTCACGACAACAATCGCGACTGGTTCATGCAAACGCAGCCGGAAACCCGAATCTACGTCGACCTTCACAATCGGGAGCACCCGCAGGCGGTGTTCGACATGCATCAAATGGGACGCCTAGGTCCGAGGTTTATGGTTCCACCCTTCATCGATCCGCTTGATCCCAACCAGGACCCGCTGATCCAGCAAGGATTTGCGGCCCTTGGCAGTCACATCGCCCAACGCCTGACCGCGGCCGGGAAACCTGGCGTGGTCACCAATGCCATTTTCGATAACTACTCACCGTCTCTGGCCTATGGAAACTATCACGGCAGCGTCGATCTGCTCAGCGAAGCCGCCAGCGCCAAACTCGCGACGACCGTGCAATTGGAGGAAGACGACCTCAACGACGACTATGGCATCGATCCCACAAAACGCGCCTGGAATCAGCCGCTGGTTTGGAAGTGCGGATCGTGGTCGTTGGCTGATATCGTCAGCTACAACCTGATCGCTGCACGGGCTTTTCTCGATCACCTCGCCCGCAATCGCCAGCAATGGCTCGGGGATTACGCCGCCCACTCGGCGCGCATCGCCGTGCGCGACGAGAAACCGTACGCCTTCGTGTTTCCGCCGGATCAGCGCGATCCTCGTGCAACCGCCGAACTCCTCGCCACATTGCAACGAGGTCTCGTCGAAGTTCACGAGGCCCGCGGTCTCTTCATCGCCGATGGCATCGAATTTCCCGCTGGCTCCCACGTTGTCCGGCTGGACCAGCCAGGCGGCGCATTCGCCAAGACACTGCTTGAGATACAGGACTATCCCGACCTGCGCAAGTGGCCCAACGGCCCTGTGCTCGAACCGTACGACATCTCCGGTCACACGCTCCCGATCCAGATGGGCGTGCGCGCAATCCAGATCGACGAACCTCTGCCGGACGAGATTCCACTGGAGTTGCTGACCCAACCTGTTATCTGCGCCGGTTCGATTTCGGCTCCGGCGCAGGATGCATCGGTGTGGATCGTCGATGCGCGATCGAATGCCGTCTCGGCCACGATTCAGGAACTGCACCGGCGCAGCGTGCCGGTCTACCGGGCGAAACGAGGCGACGCAGCAAGCGGGATTCGGATCGGCGACGCGCTTGTTCCGATTTCGACGACCGACCGCCAAACGTTGGCCGAAATCGTCGGCGCAACTGGCGCGACGATTCATGCCGCCAGCCTTGACGGCGACATCGCGGTCTGGCGGCAAAATCCGGTGCGGCTCGCGGTCTACAAACCATGGACCGCCAGCATCGACGAAGGCTGGGCGCGGTGGGTGCTGGAGGAGTATGGCTACTCGTATGAGACGGTCACGACGCGCGATCTGCGGCAGGGGAACCTGCGCCAACGATTCGATGCGCTCCTGATTCCGGAGATGAGCGCCGAGGATGTCGTCAGTGGCCGGCCGGAGAAGACGACCGAGAAGGACTCGTATCCACCGGAGTACGTTGGCGGCCTGGGCGAAGCCGGTTTGGAATCGCTGCGACGATTCGTGGCCGATGGCGGAACGCTGATCGCGATCGACCGCGCCACCACCGCCGTGATCGACGCCCTCGCCTTGCCGGTCGAGAACCCGATGCGCGACCTCACCGCTGAAGAGTTCTCATGTCCCGGATCGTTGCTGCGCGTCGTTATGGACACGACCCACCCTCTTGGCCTCGGCATGCCACGGGAGACCGCGGTGCTGTTCATGAGCAGCGTCGTCTTCGAAGGAGCCAGCGACGAGGTGACGACGATCGGCCGGTATCCCAATTCCAATCCCCGGCTCAGCGGTTGGATCAACGGCGCTTCGCGAATCGAAGGCAAGAACGCCCTGGTCGATGTTGCCTATGGGGAAGGGCGGGCCGTGCTCATCGGATTCCGGCCGTACTTCAGGGCGCAGGCCCGCGGAACGTATCGCATTTTCTTCAACGCGATCGACCGCGCCGGATTCACCGACACCGAGTTTCCCAGCAACGGGTAGTGGTTGCTGGTGAACATCCCACTGAACGACGTCTTGGAGTGGATCGCGAAATGGTTAACGCCTACCGTCTTGGTAGGGCTGCGGAGCTTGCTCCGCCCGTCTTCCACCAAGATCGTCAACCTTTGTGACACCCGCTCTAAACGACAATGGGTCGGTGGTTCTCAAGTGCAGCGCGATCCTAAGGCGTCAGCACGAGTTCTCCACGTCTGTCGCCTTCGTGCTCGACGTAGACCAATCGGTCCTCACCATCGAGCATAACGACGCGCCACTCGTCTCCTACGATTTCGACGTCGCTGATCATGGCGATGCCAAGCTTCTCGCCGAGTACACGAACTTTGTCGATTGGCTGGTCAATCCCGCGAGCCGGAC
>JACCUV010000108.1 GCA_013698495.1 Chloroflexia bacterium | reverse complement strand
GGACGTGAGTACACGAGCGAGGCGCGGGAGGCCGCGATCACCGAGTTCATGAAGCGAAGCCACGAAGCGATCAACGCTGCTGGAGGGTTTCTGGCCGCCGATTTGTTCGGATTCGTGACGATCGTGGACGACGAGCAGTACATCGGCCAGCGATTCAGCGCGCTGGAACCGCACCTCGACTTTGTGTGCATGATGATTTACCCATCCCATTTTGAAACGGGTAACATCGCCTCGGCGCCGGGGCACCCCAACGATTATCCGTATGAAACCATTCTCGAGAGCCTGCAACGCGCCGAACAAATTGTGCCTGGATCCGGCGCCAAGTTCCGGCCCTGGCTTCAGGACTTCTCGTACTACTTCAATGACCTCCGCGACTACACCCCCGCCGATGTGCGCGCCCAGATCGATGCCGCGGAGGAGTTCGGCGCCAGCGGATGGATGCTTTGGGGCGATCCATTCAACGTCACAGTGGATGCACTCAATCCGGAACCAGGCGATTAGATGATGGCAGTCAGGCGCCCGAGGGACTGCCCCGGCATACCCTTCGGCCTGGAGAGCATGAAACTGACCGTGCGCGGTGCGACATTGAACACGATACACGGATGCGAGTAGCGACGGGGCGACAGGCATATCGGTTGAGCGCGTACCTGCGGCTCATGCGCCCGCACCAGTGGACCAAGAATGCGGTCGTGCTCGCTGGTGTCGTGTTTAGCGGTCAGGCCAACGAGCCCGCGCAACTGTTGCGGGCGTGTCTGGCGGCAATTGCCTTTTGCCTCGTCAGCAGCGCGGTGTATGTGTTCAACGACTGGCACGATCGTGACGAGGATCGCCTGCATCCGACGAAGTGCTCTCGTCCGATTGCGGCCCGCGAAGTGGACTCTGCCTCCGCACTGCTTCTTGGTGGCGCCCTCCTTGTGGTGTCCATTGTCGTCGCCTTGCTTATCTCACCGACTCTCGCTGGAATGATTCTGGTCTACGCCATTCTCATGTCCGCGTACACGCTGTGGCTTCGAAGTGTGGCGGTCATCGATGTGCTGACGATTGCTTCCGGGTTCGTCTTGCGTGCGATCGGCGGGACGGTTGCCGTAACCGCGCCCATTTCGATGTGGCTGTTTGTGTGCACCTTGTTGCTGGCGCTGATGCTCGGTCTCGGCAAGCGCCGGCACGAGCTGAGAATCCTGCACGGGGAGACCTCCCACCATCGGCCGTCGCTCGCTGGCTATGCGCGAATCGATCTCGATCGGGTGATGCTCGGCGTTGGGTTGTTAACGCTTGGCGCGTATGCGCTTTACTCGGTCGCTGTGCCTACCTATGGCCGCAGTCTGCCGATGATTGCGACACTGCCGTTCGTCGTCCTTGCGATCGTGCGATACCTTTATCTGGTGTTCCAGCGCAATCTGGGCGGATCGCCAGAGGTGCTGTTGATACGCGATCGTCCGCTCCTGCTGAGCATTGCGGTGTGGTCGGTAACCGTGGCATTGGTGCTCGCTAGCTAGCCCAATGGCTAGCACGATATGTGACACGGACCGTAGCAAGTTACTACAATGCTTTGTATAATGAAGACCTTGCGAGGCGCCTCGGCGACGGTGTCGCATTGAGGGATGAGCTTTGGACATGGAAGACGAGGGGCAGTGAGCATGATTGTTGTGCGGCGAGGTCGACCACGGGATCGGGCCGTGCGCTCGGCCGATATGGAGGAGCTGTTCAGGGCGCTGACTTCCCCGCGGGGCGCCGTTTCGGCGCGCGCCACCGGGACCTGGCGCCCCCCAATCGACGTCTATGAGCAGCCTGAAACGATCACAATCGTAGCCGAGATCGCCGGCATGGATCGTGAACAGATTGAAGTCATCATCGAGGGTGAGATCGTTTCCGTGCGCGGCACGCGGCCGGACCCGAATGTGTGCGACCAGCGCACATTCCACGAGGCGCGCATTCCCTATGGCTCTTTTGCGGCAGATGTCTATGTTCCGGCGGCAATCGATACCGAGCAAGCGAGCGCGGCTTACGAAAACGGATTCCTGAGAATAGATTTGCCTCGGGTTCAGGGTCGCACCATTACACCATCCTCCCCTGA
>JACCUV010000106.1 GCA_013698495.1 Chloroflexia bacterium | reverse complement strand
CCAGGTCACGACGGGGCTGGCGATGATGATCGGCGGCGTGATCGCCACCGTGATCGGCATTGTCATCAGCAAACAGATTCCCGAAGAAGAGGAGTAGGGCGCGCAACGACATCGACCGATCAATGCCAAACGGGCGGACACACCATCGACCGAACAAGGCGGGTCGATGGTGGTTCGCCCCGACGATTTCTCGCGCCGCCAACTCTCCCGTAGGGGCGGCGCCGTGATCGACCATCGACGACACCTCGCCAAACCCGGGCCTGGTCGATCATATGTCCGCCCGTCTCGAACCGCAAAACAACGAGCATTGGGCGTTGCGATGAGGCTTATTCACGGCCAGGATGACTGCGCCAGCACGATTTCATCCCCGCGATACCAACGCTCCCGAATGTTCCCGACCAGGTACAGTGAGCCCGTCACGAACACCGCGTTGCGGTCGTCATCGCCAGCGAGCAACAGGGCCCGAGCGATCGCCTGCCGGGGGTCAGGCTCCAACCATACGGGACCGTCGAAACCCGCCAGTTTGGCGATCGCCGCCATCGCCGAGGCGTCCTTGACCTCCTTGGCCGTCACCACCGGTGAGGTCGCCACCAGCACGTCAATCACCGGGACGAGGCTGCTCACCATCTCCAGCGCCTGCTTCGCTTCCAGCACACCAAGCACTGCTATGCGCAGACCACCGGTTTGAACCGGGAGCAGGTGGGGCACATCTGCCGCGAGGGCGGCGACCTTTTCCGCGTTGTGGGCGCCGTCGAGCATCACCAGACATGTGTCCTCGATCAACTCGACGCGACCGGGAATGCGCACCGTTTGGAGCCCGCGCTCGATCGCCTCATCGGATATGAAGAATCCGAGACCGCGCAGCGCCTCGATCGCCGCCAACGCCGTCGCGCCGTTGCTGGCCTGGAACTTGCCACACAGGGCAATGTGGTGTCGGAATCCAGTCCGTGTGTCGGTCCAGCCCGTGCCGTGAATGTCAGTCGCGACCGATGTCACGGAGACGGTGGGATCGACAATCGTCAGCGGCGCCTCACATGCCTCCGCCTCGGTGACGATGACCTCCAGCGCCTCCGGGATCGTGACCGCCGTCACCGCTGGCACACCCCGCTTGACGATGCCCGCCTTGTGCCAGGCAATCTCCGCCTTCGTGGAGCCAAGCGTGCTGGTGTGATCGATCCCGACCGACGTGATCACGCTCACGACCGGTTCCACGACGTTGGTGAGGTCGAAGCGGCCGCCGGCGCCCACCTCCAGGACCGCGATATCGACCGCCATCTCGCGGAAGTAGAGAGCGGACAATGCGAACCAAGCCTCACCGTAGGTGACAGGAACCTCGCCGGACTCGATCCAATCGTCCAGCGCGCCAAACAGAACGTCGCACAGTTGCACGTAGGTTGCCGCCGAAATCAGCGCGCCATTGCACTGAAGTTTTTCCGCGGGCGTCTGCAGGTACGGCGAAGTGTGCAAGCCGGTGTTAAACCCCGCTGCGCTCAGAATCGACGTGATTGTCGAACTCGTGGATCCTTTGCCCGAGGTGCCGCCGACGTGGACGATCGGATATCCGATGTGAGGGTTGCCGATGCGGTCGAGAAATCGTCGCAACCGCTCCATTCGAAAGGTCGCCCGCTCCCGGACCGCTTCGCGCGAGGTGTCGCCAGGGGTGGGCGTGGCTTCAATCAATGACTCGAGTCGCGATGTGGCGGTGTGGTAGCGGCCGAGGATGGGGGAGGGCTCATCTGCGATCATCGTGCTCTCGTCGACTCAGCGATCGGATGGTTTCGGGGTACCATGATGATTGCACGATGCCCATTGTACGCTCGCGGCCTGGATTGCGCGTTTCCCCATAAACTGATTTCAGAAGGAACTCCATGCTCAACCTGATCCTGACGATCGTCGTTCCGGTCGTGATCCTGACCCGATTCAGTGGTGAGGACGATCTCGGGCCGGACCGGGCGCTGGCCCTGGCCCTCGCCTTGCCGATAGGCTACGCGATTTACGAGTTCCTCCGCACCCGGCGAGTCAGCGCCAACCCGATCATCGGGGTTATCGGTGTGCTGTTGACCGGCGGATTCCGGTTGCTGGAGCTCCCGCCGGAGTGGTTTGCAATCAAGGAAGCGGCGATTCCAGCGGCGCTGGCGTTGGCGATTCTCGGTTCGGCCTGGATTGGCAAGCCATTGGCCCGGATCTTTCTCAACACCTTTCTGGATCGCGAGAAGATCGATGCCGCCCTCGCCGCGAACGGAACCGAGGCCGAGTACGAGCAGCGGACCTCGATCGCGACTTACCTGCTGGCGGGCGCGTTCGTCCTGAGCGCGATCCTCAACTTCGTGTTGGCGCGGATCGTCGTCACCAGCGAACCCGACACCGCCGCCTTCAACAGCGAACTCGGCCGGATGACGGCGCTTAGCTACCCGATAATCATGGTTCCAGTGATGATCGTGCTCTTTGGCACGATTCTGTACATTTTCAACACGGTCGGCAAGCTGACCGGTCTCGAAATCGAAGACATGATGAAGCGGAAGTCGAAAAAGCTTTCCAAATCGACAACGACGACCTCAGAGGAAGCGGGCGACCACCTCGTTCGCGAGCAGCAAACCACGGTGCGTTAGTCGCACGCCCGACTCGATTCGTTCCATCAAGCCGATTGCAGCCAAGTCGTCGATGGTGTCACCAAACGCTTCGTCAAGCGTCAGGCCGTGCCGCACGCGAAACGCTTCGGTATCGACACCATGCTCCAGCAGGCGCAGCCCGAGTAGCATCGTTTCGGCACGCGTCGTCGCGTCGTCGATCGTTTCGATGTTCGAGGCCGCCGGCAAACCCGCCTCGATCGCCTGGCAATACGTCTCGGGCAGCAGGTGGTTCATCGTTCGCCGCGAACCGAGCGTGCCGAATGCCCCGGCGCCGATTCCCAGATAGTCGCCATGCCGCCAGTAGATCGCGTTGTGGCGGGAGTGGCCCCCAGGCTTGCGAGACCAGTTTGCGACCTCATAGTGGCGCCAACCCGCATCGGCAAGCGTCGCGATCGCATGCTCGTACATGTCGGCCGACGCGTCGTCGTCAGGAATGAACAGGATGCCGCGCGCCGCCGCATTGGCGAAGGGCGTGCCCGGTTCTACGATTAAACTGTAAAGAGACAGATGTGCGGGTTGATTAGGTAGCGACAAGACCACATGAAGATCGCGCCGCCAGGAATCGAGCGTCTGTCCGGGCCAACCGAAGATGAAGTCGAGACTTAAATTGTCGAACCCGGCGCGGTGGGCGGCGCCCAACGCGGCGAACACGTCGGTGGCCTCGTGTTGACGGCCCAGGGTGCGCAAGCCACGGCGATCGAGGGTTTGGGCGCCGATGCTGAGCCGGTTGACGCCAGCATCGCGGTAACCGGCGAGACGGTCCTCCGTCAGACCGTTCGGGTTGCACTCCATCGTGATCTCGACGTTCGGGGCGATGACATTGTGCTCTCGGCAGGCGGCGACGATCGTGGCGACGTGCGCGGGATCGAGGAGCGACGGGGTTCCGCCGCCGAGAAAGATGGTTGCGGCGGCGCGGCCCGTCACCGGCGCGGCGCTCTTCGCCAGATCGCGGATCACGCAGTCGACATAACGGGGAAGGAGGTTCGTTTTGCCCGCATAGGTTGTGAAATCGCAATAGGGGCAAATGTGGGCGCAAAACGGAATGTGGATGTAGACGCCGATTGGCGCGTCGTGCGGGAGTGGGGCAATTATCATTGGCTCACGTTTCGCTCGGATCGTGACGACGGGACCATGTGTTTCCCGCAATCGTACGCTACCGTCTTGTTGGGAGCCGCCAGCCGCCGCGGCGGATTTGTCCCGACGATTGTGAGCCTTGGGACCGATGTTCAATCCGTGGTCGCTGTTTGAACTTGTGGACCTTTTTGGGGTGTTTGTCGGGGCCTTCACCGGCGCCCTCTATGGCGATCGATTCGACCAGACGCGCGGGCTATACGGTTGGCCTGGCGCTGCGTTTCGGGTCGCTTCGCTTCGGTTGGACGGCGTGGGTTCCACGGTAGGTGTTCTCTCGAGTTCCAGAGAGGCGATCAAAGCGTTGGTGAAGTGACAATTCGTTATTGCGTCGAGTATGCTGAAAGACGTGAAATACCCCTTGGCTCCGTGTCTGGCGAAAGTCAGGCTGACGACCAGGGGGTTTTGATGTTCACTTGAAACTCACCGTCAGCGTGGGCGTTGACTCTTGCTTGTGACGGCGTCACAGGTCGCGAAGGGTGGACGTACGAATGGCGATCAGAATCGCGCACGCCAGGGCGATCGCCGCGCTGAGTCCGACTGCGAACTGGATGTTCACCAGATCGGCGACCACCCCCAC
>JACCUV010000090.1 GCA_013698495.1 Chloroflexia bacterium | reverse complement strand
ATCCTTCGCGGTAACTGGGCAGGACCACAATGTCGACGGCGGCGTACCACCGCACGGGATCGGCGACCCTTCCCACAAGGTGGACCCGGGAATCGGATCGCAACGGGTTCATGATCGCGGCGTCGACCGGATCGCCGGCTTCCTCGGGGCCGATCAGCACGAGGTGGACATCGGTGTGGCGATCCCGAATCGTGGTCCAGGCCGTCGCCAGTTCGGCGATGCCCTTGTCCCTGACGATGCGGCCGATGAATCCGATCGCCACCGCATCGTCGGGGATACCGTGCGCCGCGCGCGTCGAGCGGCGCGCATCGTCCGGTACGAGCGCCGGATTGAAACGCTCGACCGCATCGATCCCGTTCGCCGAACCACCGGCGATGACGACGAGCTTTTCCGCGGGCGCCAGACGATCCTCGATCGCCGCCTCGCGGATCGATTGGCTGACGCAGATCACCGAGGTCGCGAGGCGACAGGCCACTCGCTCCATGAACATCAGCAGCGTCCGGCGGCGACCGGTGGTGGTGTGATACCTGAGACCGAGAATGCCATAGATCCGGACGGGCCGTCGCGTGATCCAGGCGGCGATCATTCCCAGCAATCCCGCCTTGGGCGTTTGGGCCTGGACGATCGACGGGCGAATCGCGATCAGGATCCGGATCAGCCGCGCCAGGGACACGATGTCGGCGAGGAGCGAGATATCGCGAGCAATCGGGATCGCCACGGTTCGCGCGCCTTCGTCGATCGCGAACGCGTCCAGATCCTCGCCCGGCGAAGTAATCACGGTGGTGTTGATGCCCCGCTCGCGCATGAACCGTAGCTGACCTTTAAGAAACGCGAGCGAGATTGGCACGGTCACGATCTGCACAAATTCGACTGAGCCTCGCTTATGGCTCACCGGCTACTCTGCGTTGCGGCCCAAATTCGTGTTTGCTCTCTCAAGGTAAGTTGAAATGCTATGCGCTGCTTTTGGAGGTCGTCGTTCAGATACCGCCTTGCAGTAGTTAGATTCCTGCAAGACATCGCCTCCATGCGCTGCGGATTGGTAACCACATCTCTGATAATGTGAGCCAAGTCTTCTGGATGTCCAGGTTTAACCAGGTCTTCTTGCGCAAGAAGTTCGGAGAATCCGCCTACTCTCGAGCCGATTGCCGGTAACCCACGTGCCATCGCTTCGATGAGTGCACGTGGTAACCCTTCAGTTCGAGAGGGAAGCACGAAGAGGTCCGCTTGGTCTAAACGATTTCGCACGGCCGATCCAGAAGGCAATTCGCCAGTAAACTCCACTTGTTGTTCAATTCCCAAAGAATGTGCTAACGCGTTAAGTTCGTCGCGGTGTTTACCATCACCAACTATCACCAAACTCAGATTGAGATCGAATTCCTTTCGACAAATAGCAATGGCTTGAAGCAACACATCGGGAGCCTTGTACATCTGGGCAAGTGAACCAACAAACACAAGAGTCATTTGCTCCGGATCAGAAGGAGGAGAGAACATACAACGCACTTCATCTACACCGTCCGTGACCTGGAACGCTCGTGCGTTTGGCCCCGCCGGGTAGCGAGCTTGGAGAGCCTCTCGAGTGACATAACCGATCGCCGAAGCACCTTTGCAATGTCGTTGCAATTGATTATGGAAATAGCGTCGAAGGATTGGACGTAGAGGATGAACGATCGCGCCTCGTGACAATACATCCCATGGATCACCAATCACCTCAACTCCGTAAGGGCGCGACTTGTCCCGAGGCAAGAGCGCGTTTCCGATTGGCCCCGGAGATCTGAGCATGATCGCGTCCTCGGGTCGTACGGCCGATGGTACTCGAGTCTTGACAGCAAGTGCATGCCGCAAATATCCAACAGATCCCACATAGTATGGAGCAGCATGAACTTCTACGGCTGGTCCCGTTACCGGCACCCATCCCTCAGGCGGCTCTGATATGTGTTCGACGCGAGCAACCACCAGGATCTGGTCGAACGCTTGAAGATAGGATTTCCAGTACTCGTAGCTGCCCATCCCATTGGACCAGATAGTTCCGGATTCCACTTGAACAAAGCGCTGTTCGATGCCAATGACAAGTCTCATAATTGCCGTTCTCCACGCCTCTCAGGACTCTCAAACATTCACCGATCAGAGCGCAGAGAGAAGGTGACTTCTTAGAGTGCCTTTCAAAACTGGCCGAGCGTGCGATAGGTGGGAATCTTTCCAGAGTTCCTGGCGTACGATTTCGC
>JACCUV010000078.1 GCA_013698495.1 Chloroflexia bacterium | reverse complement strand
GCCTCCTCGCCGGGCAGGACTTTCGCGAAGAGTTCAGCGGTTCGCTCGACAATCCAGTTCAGGGGCACGAGGAGGATTGTCGCAATGTGTCCCAGGCGCAGCATGCTACCGAGGAAGCGGTCGAGGTGCTTGCTGGCGAGGGCTCGCGGCAACGCCAAACCGAGCACGATGTAGGCGAAGGCCACGATCGCCATCGAGAGCCAAAGGTAGGGACCGCTTCTGGACCCGTCGAAAACTTCAATGAACTGACCGGTGGCGACGATCGCCATCAGCACCTGGAGGAGGACCATGGAGGTTGCGAGAACGCGTCGCGGATCGACAAGCGACTGCACGGATCGATGCCGGGGAGGTTCCTCCTTGAAGGCGTACCGCAGCCGCTGGGCGCTCGTGAGGCCAATTGTGGCCTGGACGATGGAGGCCAGGCACATGATGAGGAGTGCCAGAATTGCGAATATCAGGTGTGACCCGGCGCCGTCCAAGAATGATCCTTTACACGAAAACGATAGTGCCTTGTTCGCACCGTTCGACGGTTGAAGCGGATTTCAGGGTGGTTGGCTTGTGGCCAGTGTTCTTTTGAAACCTTTGGATTCCTCATTCCTCGGAATGACAACACTTCTCTTGCTGGCAGGGCCGCAATCCAGGTGCAATACGCTCTAGGTGAAGAGGGCACTGACACTAAGACCTTTGTGGGTGCGCATGATTGCTTCGGCCAGCAGCGAAGCAACGCTGACCACCTCAAGATGATCGGTCACGCCGGCCGGAGAGGGAATGGTGTCGGTGATGAAGACGCGATCGATGCAGGAAGCGTTGATTTGCTCCAGGGCGTCGCCGGCAAAGATGCCGTGCGTCGCCGCGACGTGAACCTGGCGGGCGCCTCGTTCCTGGAGCAAACTTGCGGCCTGAATCAGCGTACCACCTGTCGAGACCATGTCGTCGACGATAACCGCGATCTTGCCCTCGACATCGCCGACCATTTCCAGCGTCTCGGTGGCATCCGGTCGGGGATGCTGCTTGGAGATGATCGCCAGGGAACCGCCGACGCGAACGCGGAAGTCCTCGGCGCGGGCCACGCCGCCGGCGTCTGGACTGACGACGACGACCTCGTCCTGGATTTGGCGGCGGAACGACCTGGCCAGCAGTGGAGTCGCCCGCAGGTGATCGACCGGGATGTCGAAGAAGCCCTCGATCGCGGGAGCGTGGAGGTCGACCGTAAGCACACGATTGGCGCCAGAGGTAGTCAGGATGTCGGCCACCAGCTTCGCGGAAATCGGCTCACGGCCCGACGTCTTCTTCTCCTGTTTGGCGTAGCCATAGTAGGGAATCACCGCGGTCACGCGCGCGGCCGATGCGCGCTTCAGTGCATCGAGCACGAGCAGCAGTTCCATGACATGGTGGTCAACAGGATGCGAGGTGGGTTGAATGATGAAGACATCGGAGCCGCGAACGTTCTCCTCGATCTTGACCCGGGTTTCGCCGTTCTTCCAGAGCCCCACCTCGGCTCGGCCGAGTGTGGCCTCAAGCTCGTCGGCGATCGCCTGCGCCAGTTGAGGATGCGCGTTGCCGGTGAAGAGCTGGAGCCGTCCGTCCATACTGATGGATTACTCCTGTGTCTTTTCGACGACGTTGGCCAACACGGTCTCAGACTTGCGGTTGGCGATCTGTCGCGCGGGCATGCCGACGACAGTCGTCGCGGCGGGTACATTGCGGTTGACGACACTCCCGGCGCCGGTGCGCGCATCGGCCCCGATCTCGATAGGGGCGATCAATACGGTGTCGCAGCCGAGAAAGGTACCATCGCCGATCGTCGTTCGGTGTTTGTTGACGCCGTCGAAATTGGCCGTGATCGATCCGGCGCCAACGTTCACATTCTGGCCAATGGTCGCATCGCCAAGGTACGAGAAGTGACCGATCATGCCGCCCGAACCGATCGCACTGTTCTTGATTTCGGCCGACGTTCCAATGAGCACGCCAGCGTCGATTTCGGCGCCATCGCGGATGTGCGAATAGGGTCCCACGTCCGTTCCCTCGCCAATCGTCGAGTCGGTCACGGTCGACGACTTCACGACCACGCGATCAGCGATACGGGCGTTGTGAAGCACGGCGTTGGGGCCTATTTGGCAATCGGACCCGATGAAGG
>JACCUV010000066.1 GCA_013698495.1 Chloroflexia bacterium | reverse complement strand
TTGTTCGATCGGATCGTCGCGCCCGGCGGCGTGCTCTGGCTCGCGGAGCCTGGCCGTCCTCCCGCCTCGATCTTCCTCGAAACAGCCAGCCGTCACGGGTGGTCCTTCTCGACCGCAACCTGGCATGGACCTTGGCCGGACCCAAACGACGTCGATGTCGTCGCCCGCGTGCATCGGCTCCGGCGCAGATAGATCTCGCGATTTCCTTGACAACTCGATCGAAACATCGGAAAACAGACGTGCACATCATAAAGCGCCGTGATCTGTGCGCGATATTGACCACCGATGGTCGACGCCGACCGAGCGTTGACTGGTCGTAGGGCGCTTCTGAGTCACCATTCCGGACGTGCCGGCAATGGTCGACGCTGTAATCGGTGAAGGAGAATCGGTATGTCTCGCGTTATCTTCGATGGCGTCACGAAGCTGTATAGCGGCGGCGGGGCGGCGGCGGTGTCAAACCTCAATCTCGAGATCGAGGAAGAAGAATTCCTGGTTCTCGTCGGGCCGTCCGGTTGCGGGAAATCCACGGCAATGCGCATGGTCGCGGGTCTGGAAGAAATCTCGGAAGGCCGAATCATCATCGGCGATCGCGTCGTCAACGACCTGCCGCCGAAGGACCGCAACGTGGCGATGGTTTTCCAGTCGTACGCCCTCTATCCACACATGAGCGTGCGCGACAACCTTGCCTACCCGCTCAAGCTGCGCAAGGTGCCAAAGGCCGAGCGGGAGCAGCGCGTGCGCGAAGCAGCCCGCATTCTCGACATCGAACAATATCTCGACCGCAAGCCCAAGGCCCTCTCCGGTGGCCAACGCCAACGTGTGGCCCTCGGTCGCGCGATTGTCCGCAACGCAGACCTCTTTCTGATGGACGAGCCGCTCTCCAACCTCGACGCCAAACTCCGCGTCCAGACGCGGGCCGAACTCGTGAAGCTGCACGACCGAGTGAAGACGACCACGATCTACGTGACCCACGACCAGACCGAAGCCATGACGATGGGCGATCGGATCGCCGTCCTCAGCCTCGGCATCCTCCAGCAACTCGACACGCCCCAGAACCTGTATGACAACCCGGCGAACAAGTTTGTGGCTGGTTTTATCGGGTCGCCCTCGATGAATTTCATCGATGTCACGATCGAGGCCGCGGACAGCAAGTTGTGGGCTGTCACCCCAGGCTTCAAGATGGTGGTGCCCGCGAACGCCGCCAAGGGCCTCGAAAACTATGTCGGCAAGACGGTGACGATGGGCGTGCGCCCGGAGCACCTGATCGAGAAGTCGCGGATCGCCGGCGGCGCTCCCGAGGGCTCGTTGATTCCGGTCAGCGTCGACGTCGTCGAGTTGCTCGGCAACGAGATCTTCGTCTACCTGACCAACCAGGGCGCAACGCTGACGGCCCGCATGCCGCCGGACATCAAACTGGAGCGCGGCCAGGACATCGAAGTCGCCACCGAATCGGACAAGTTGCACTTCTTCGACATCGAGACCGACGCCGCGATCCGATAAATCCGGGACGCAACCATTCGGACGACAAACACGGACGACGGCGATGCCGTCGTCCGTGTTACTTCGTGAGAGAGGCACCGGGTGGGACGTTGCCTCTGGTATCGTATACTCAATCAGGGTCCCATACGGCATACAAAAAACACGAAGTCGCCGCGAGCCAGTTCCGGTTCTTTGGCGAATTGCACAATCTGGAGGAACTCCGGTGGTCAACCCGAGTGGCAATTTTGCATCCTCCACTGGCCATGCCTCCAACGGCAGGGTTGCGGAGCGGCGCGTCACCAGCATCCTTTTCGCCGACCTCGTTGGCTTTATCCCATTTGCCGAGCACCTCGATCCCGAGGAGGTTCGCGAGTTCCTCTCCGGTTACTTCGAGCGCTGCCGGAAGATCGTCCACCGCCACGGGGGGACGGTCGAGAAGTTCATCGGCGATGCGGTGATGGCGATCAGATCGTCATCAGAGTCGATCACGCGTTGCCGGGGGCGGCCGCGTTTGACAGGTTGAGGAGATAGTCAGGGCGAACCGCTTGCAATTGCTGGAGTGTCGGCCTCAATACCCGCTGCGGCGTTTGAGGTCGGAGAGGGAGAAGGCGTCGCTGCGCATGTACTCGAGCTGGGCCTGTTCCCGCTCGCGGATTCCGGCCACCGCCTCCGGCAGGCCGCCGATCGCCGCTTCCGGCACGATCACAATCC
>JACCUV010000021.1 GCA_013698495.1 Chloroflexia bacterium | reverse complement strand
TTTCATGGCGGTAGCGATCGTGATGTGCATCGGGATCACGCTGGGCGCGATGGCCGGCTTCTTCGGAGGCTGGGTCGATCAGTTCGTGATGCGCCTCACCGACGTCCTGCTCGCAATTCCGCTGATCATGCTCCTGATCACCGCTGCGTCGCTGTTCCGGCCGAGTTTGCAAACCACAATCATCGTGATCGGCGTCTCATCGTGGCCGGGCACGGCGCGATTGGTGCGCGGTCAGTTCCTGGCGCTCAAGAATCAGGAGTTCGTGACCGCGGCGCGAGCGATGGGCGCGAATCCGGTCCGGATCATGGCCCAGCACCTGTTCCCGAACACGTTGGCGATCATTATTGTCCAATCCACGATCTGGCTCTCGTACGCGATCATCCTCGAGGCCAGCCTCAGCTATTTGGGACTCGGGGTGCAGATCCCGACGCCGTCGTGGGGCAATATGCTGCAGGACGGGCAACGCGAGTTGCTGTTCGGGGCCTGGTGGCTGACGCTCTTCCCCGGTTTGGCGATCTTCCTGACCGTGCTCTCATTCAACCTGCTTGGCGACGGTCTCCGCGATGCGTTGGATCCTCGCCACCAACGACGGTAGGGGTGGCGAGGGGTTGGTCGCCGCTCAAATCGTGATTGCCATGACATCGCCGTGCGTAGGGATCAACCTCCGTGTTGACCCGTTTCGGCCACCCGGACGAACACACGGATCGACCGCATCCAAATGTGCAAGTCGCAGTATTCGGTCGATCCTGGTTCGCCCCTACAACCGTCTGCTCACGCGACGTCCGTGTTCTCCGGATTTGTCGGTGCAAATGGACCGGGGGTCAGCCCGTGCGAGAACGGGTTTACCTCAAACCGCTGTATACGCGTCAAACCCGGTTCAGGCGCATCAGGAACATGTCGATCGCGCCGAGAGCCTGTTCGGCGCCAGGGCCGATGAAGACATCGTGATTGGCCCCGAAGATGGTTTGGACCTCGCAGCGGGGCATCGTGGACTTCATTCTGTCGGCAGTCTCCGCTGTTACCCGGCCGCGCTGACCGCGCAGCAGGAGGGTCGGCGCCGCGATCCGTTCGAGCACATCCCAGTCCGAGCGAGGGCTGCTCGCGGCCTCGATCTCGGCAATCACGTCGAGATCGTGTTTCCAGACATACTGGCCATCCTCCAGCGCGAGGTCGTGGGGGATGTCGTGGCGGGCGCGCTCCTCGCTCAAACCCAACCCGTGTCGGTAGAACTCGATCGCGGCGTCGAGTGATTCGAATGATCGCGGTATGTCGCGGATCACACGCTGGCGGAGCTCCGCCCGCGCCTGATTGATCTCAGGTCGGGTGTCGCCCAGGATCAGCGCGTGCACGAGGCGGGGCGCGATGGCCGCGAGGCGATAACCGACCACGCCGCCATGGATGCGGCCGATCACGACCAGCCGCTCGAGGTCGAGCAACGCGATCAGCTTCGCCAGATCCTCGGCCATCGCGGTCGGGTGATAGCCATCTTCCGGTTTCCCGGTTTCACCCCGGCCGCGCAAATCGGGAACGACGACTCTGTGATATGGCGCAAGGTGTTGGGCAAGGCTGGACATGCCTTCCGCATTCTGAAGGATACCGTGCAGGATCAGTACCGAGCACTTGGCTGTGTCACCAGGGTCCGGCCACTCCAGCCACGACATCGAAAGACCATTGAGCATTGCGTTATTGCGCGTCGAGGCGGTCATCGTCAGCAGTCCCACAAGTTCAGCGGTCGATTGGGAAGGTTCATCAGGGAAGCATACTCGGCTCCGACGCTGTCGAGCGCTCTTGGCCGGCCAGGCTGAGCCGCATGACATAGCGCGGACCAGACAGCGTTCGCGCTACACTACGTTTGTCCCGAAATCGGGCAGCACGGCCCTCGCCACGGTCCGTCTGGCGCCGCCCGTCAAACGCGGTCAATGGTATGTGGAGGTGTCCCGGTATGCGGTTGTTGCCCTGGGAGAGCAAGACGAAGCTGAAACAGGCGATGGAGATCAATCCACCGCCGGCGGCGGTTGGATACCGGTTCTCGCTCAAGGGATCGCCCCGCCACTATGACGACGTAAAGCGGATCGTCGAGGCGGATGGCGGTTCGAAGGTCTACTTCGGCGAGGCGCTCGCCTACGAGCGCGGCGCGGGCGTCGCGCTGTGGCGAATCCGGGCAACGAACTTCGATTGGCTTCCCGCCCTCTACGAGTGGTGGGCCAACATGGAACGGATCGAGCCGATCCAGTTCACGATTCATCTTTACTTCCCGGACAACCCGAAGTACCCGGCGCTGGACCTGCGCGAACACTCCGCCAACGATGTCGCCGCCATGATCATGCGCGAAGCGCCGTGGGACGGCCGCAAGCCGGCAAGTGTCGAGCCGCAATTCGGACAGTAGGGATGACCGGTTGCACGCCAGAACAGTGAGCAGAGTGGTTGGCATCGCATTGCCAAGCGTGCACCGCCATCCATAGAGGCGGGCGGAGCAAGCTCCGCAACCCTACCGGGATCGCTGGTGGCGATCGCCACGACACACTCGCTAATCGGCGGCGGCGCGTTCCGCGAGGCGGGCCTTGATTTCCTCCAGGTACTCGGGATGAGCCTTCCAGCACTGGGTCAGGTCGTGGGTCTCGATGCAGTACGACGCTTCGGTTTCGGAGTGCAAGGCCCAGGCTAGTGCGCACCGTGGCGCAAGTTGACCGCCGGTGACCGGCAAGGCGATGCGCGTGCGCGTCAGCATTGGGCAGCCAAGCAAGGGACCATCGGGGCCCTCGATTTCGCTCAACTCTCTCTGGTAGATCGGGAGCGTTGAACCGGTGATCGGGGCTCTGGATTTGAGCACCGCGCCCGGTATTGGAGTCATCTGATGCTTGCGTTGCGGTCGACGACGGTTGCCGCCTCTGGTGCCCGGTCGATGTCCCTGCGAACCATCTCCTTGCGCTGGCTGAGGTCCTCGTCCCTGAACGCTCGTGGCCGGGCGTGGTCCACGAAAGTCTGGCGGTCGCTGCCGGGGCGCCTGAGTTGCGTCGGCTGGCCGCTCCGCCTCCTGCTGAGGATTTGCGGGTTGGCCAACCTGCCGTCCCTCCTGCCGGGTTGGATCCGGGGCCAGGACATCTGGTCGTGGATTGCGGTTACGTCGATGACGTCCGCGGTTCGTTCGGCTCTTGGTCATTCTGAAATACCCCGTGTTGTCTCACCCGATGGGCGAGCGCGATGGCTTGTTTGGCGCCTCGTCCAAGCACCTGACCGCCTTTGTACAGCGACCAGAGCACGCCGCGCCGAACGAAATCCCGAATCGCCGCAAGATCGTCGTCAATATCTGCCCGGTCCAGATCGACCGTCGCCAGGTGTTCGTCGATCGCATCGTCCGGGCTCGTTCGAATCGCCTGTTGCAATGCCGTCAACATCACGTAGAGATCGTCCAGTTGTCCGGCAACCGGAATGATGCCGGGCACGAAATCGATGGGCGAGACCAGGTACAACCCACCTACCGCCAGGATCGTTTTGGCCGATCGGGGCGCCCGTGGGTCGCGCGCGATCGCGGCGGATAGCCGGGCGTATTTCGGCAATCGCCTGATTACCCGCCACATTGGCTCCAACTCGGGTCGCCCGAAACTCGCCGGACGGGACTGCATCGGATCCTCTGATACCTGCGCCGATGATTTGGCGGCAATTTTTCGCGGCGGGACGACCGTCCCGGTTTCATGATCTGACAACGGCGACTCCTGGCAACGATACGCTTCGTGAGCGCATCGCAATCCCTATTGTGCCACCTAACAGCAATCTGCACAGATTGTAGGGAATGCGATGGGTCCTGGTACTTTTGCGTTGGCTCATCGAAATTCGTCCTATTGGAAAGCAGGAGTTACGGAGGGCAAACGAGGGGGCGTCCACTGGACAATTGCCAAACATTGCTTATAGACTGGTTCCGTGTGGGATCAATTCGCGGGACTTAGCGGCTTCAACGGTTTCCAGAGGCCTGGGCTACATGACGCGCCTGTCTGGAGAGGAAGCACGGGACACTATGGCGATCTCATTGGCAGCATGCGACCGGGGAGCCACGCTCACACCGAGGCAGCGCGAGGTCTTGCGACTTCAGGCCTACGGCATGAGTTACGAGGAAATCTCGAAACATCTGAAACTGAGTGTTTGGACCGTTAAAAACCATCACAAGCAGGCAGTCCGCTCGTTGCAGCTTTCGCTCACCGTCTACCCCAGCGATCGGGTTCGCACCACACTGGCCTGCTACATCATGGGTTTGCTGGATGGTGGGGTGCCCCCATTTGAGATCGTCCAGCGCCTGCGTGACGCCACAAACCAGCAATTCGCGCTCGGCCAGTCGTCGGTGAACCTGGCTTCGATTGACAATCGTCAATCCGGCGACAGCGACGTCTGCGCCGCGGACTAAAAGCGAACCAAACTACCCTCGAAGTTGACGCAGGACAAACAAGGCGTTGGCCGGTCGTTCCGCGATGCGTCGCGTGAAGTACGGATACCACTCGGCGCCGTAGGGCACGTACACGCGCATCCGGTAGCCGTCCGCAACCAGCCTC
>JACCUV010000017.1 GCA_013698495.1 Chloroflexia bacterium | reverse complement strand
TACGGGCCGCGGCGGGAATCGATGTGTAGCCCACGTAGACAAAACCGAGCACCGTTGCCCGCTCGCTCAACCCGAGAAATTCCCTGACCTCGTCGCAGTAGGTTACCCACCCGCTGCGCCAGATCGCCCCGAGGCCGAGCGCCTCAGCCGCCAGGAGCATGTTTTGGGTTGCCGCGGCTGTGGCCGCGATTTCCTCGATCTCGAATGTGCGGTCGCTCGCGTCAGGTTCCGCCGCTACCGCGATCACGTATGGCGCGCGCAACGGCTTTGGCGCCATTCGACCGCGGGCGGCCTCTGCCTTGTCCGCGTCCGGCTCTCGACGTGCGGCCGCATCCCCCATGACTGCCCCAAGCTGTGCGCGCGAATCTCCTCGAAAGACGAAGAACCGCCATGGCTCCGTCAGATGGTGATTCGGCGCCCACGTCGCCGCTTCCAGCATCGTCCTGATCAATGCCTCGGGCGGCTCTTGCTCGGCAACCCGGCTGATGCTGCGCCGGTTCTTGAGCGCGGTAAGCAGAAACTCGTCTTCAAGCACGATGTCGTGATTTCGATCCTGTTGATTGACAGCTGTATTCAAACTGATTCCTCGAATGTGTCGAAGCGACAAGCATGGTCGTCAGCTACATGACGCCATGGTTCAATCCCGACCCATCGTATCAGAAATGGCCGCCGGAGTTCGAGAGGGATGCCTGCGATACGTGCGGGGCGTGTGACGACGTTCACAAAGTCGCAACACGGAATTACCAACCAGTTAATTCTTCCCGCGCCTTTGCGAGTAAGACTCATTACAGGCGAAGCGCGCGACGGCGTGCGTTGCGATTTTTGCCGCCGCGCTATCACGAAGGGGCACATTGTGAAACCGATTGACTACGAGGGCGACAAGAACCGGATACTTTCCATCAAGGGTACGGGCGAGACGATGGCGGAGATCATCGCCCGACGCTATTCCCGCCGGTCGGTCGTTGCCACTGGCGCGGCCGCTTCGGCCATGGTGCTCATGGGTGCCAGGGGCGTTGCTGGCCAGGATGCCGACGCCACTCCGGTTGGCGCGACGCCAGCAGCCACTGCGGTCACCGACGCACCGAGCCTCACGTTCGAGGCAATCAGCTTCGAACCAGGCGACGAGATGGTGGTGGCAGATGGATATGAAGCCATCCCCTTCCTGCGCTGGGGTGACCCGCTCTTCCCAGACGCTCCGGAATTCGATCCGGAAAACCAGACTGCCGCCTCGCAGGCGATGCAGGTCGGCTATAACTGCGATTTCATCGACTTCATGCCGCTGCCAATGGGTTCCGATACGTCCGACCACGGTCTCCTGGTCGTGAACCATGAGTACACCAATCCGGAGATCATGTTTCCGGGCTACCTCAGCCCCAACCCTGACTTCGTCGAAAACGACGAGGAATCAGCGGAGTTCCTGAGTAACACGACCCAGGAGATCGTCGACACCGAGCTGGAGGCGCACGGCCTGTCGATCGTCGAGATTCAGCGCACGGCTGAGGGCCAGTGGGAAGTCGTGCTCGATTCCGAATACAACCGCCGCATCACCGCCACCACCCCAACGGAGATGACCGGACCCGCTGCTGGCGCGGATGCGCTCCAGACCAGCGCCGACCCAACCGGTATCGAGGTGATCGGCACGCTCAACAACTGCGCCGGTGGGCATACCCCGTGGGGAACCATCATCTCAGGCGAGGAGAACTTCCAGCAATACTTCGCCAACATGGATGCAATTGACGACGAAGCGCTTCGCGCCAACTACGAACGCTTCGGCGTGAATGGCGGAGCATCGGATAGGCTCTGGGAACAATTCCACGACCGCTTCGATCTCGCCAAGGAGCCGAACGAGGCCAACCGATTCGGCTGGGGTCTTGAATTCGACCCCTACGACGCCAACTCCACACCGAAAAAGCGAAGCGCCCTTGGCCGCAACAAGCACGAGGGGCACACCTCGGCGATCTCGACATCTGGCCAGGTCGCAATCTACTCCGGCGATGACGAGGTCTTCGAGTACGCTTACAAGTTCGTGTCGGCGGGCGCCTACGACCCCGAAAACCGCGAAGCCAATCTTGACCTGCTCGACGAGGGCACGCTCTACGTCGCCCGGTACAACGAAGACGGCACCGGTGACTGGCTGCCGCTGGTCCATGGAGAGAACGGTCTCGACGAGTCCAATGGCTTCGCCTCTCAGGCGGATGTCCTGATCAACCCTCGCGCCGCTTCGGATGTGCTCGGCGCAACCAAGATGGATCGCCCAGAGGACTTCGAGACCAACCCGGTCAACGGCAGGGTCTATCTGGTGCTTACCAGCAACCTCGATCGCGGTGAGGAAGGTTATGCCGACACCGACGATGCGAATCCCCGGGGCCCGAACTACACTGGCCACATCATCGAGATGACCGAAGAGGGTGGTGATCACGCGGCCACAACCTTCGCATGGGACATCTTCATCCTCTGTGGGGATCCCGCAGCCGACGACACCTACTTCGGTGGATATCCGAAGGATCAAGTCAGTCCGATTTCGGCGCCAGACAACATCACGTTTGATTCCACCGGCAACCTGTGGATTTCCACAGACGGGTTCCAGTACTCGTTCGAGGCCAACGACGGTCTCTTCGCGGTTCCGGTCGACGGTCCTGAACGAGGGTACTTGCGCCAGTTCTTCAGCGCGGTTCCTGGCTCCGAAGTCTCCGGACCGATCTTCAACCCGGACAACACCGCCCTCTTCGCATCGGTGCAGCACCCAGGCGATGGCGGCACCTACGAAGAGCCGATCAGCCGATGGCCCGATGGCGAGGGACCGCCGCGCCCGACGGTCGTGCTGATCCACCGGAGCGACAATGGCCCAATCGGCCAATAAGCCTCAACTGTGATCTGCTAAAAGATGAATCGAGAACGCCTCGCGAATCGATTCGCGAGGCGTTCTCGATTC
>JACCUV010000418.1 GCA_013698495.1 Chloroflexia bacterium | reverse complement strand
ACTTCCAAATGCCTGATGCACATGGACGTTGCGGTTCCAGACGGGCGGACACACGATCGACCCGCTATCGGATCTGTCGTGACCGTTTCCGGTCGAGTGGGTCCGTCCGGTCAGGTGTTGCGCTCGGAAGAGTCGTATGCCCACCCATTGCCCAGGCAACTATCGGATTCATTGAAACCCGATGCGCGTTGTGTGCGTATGTGAGATGTCCCGGTCCGTGATGCGTGACACGACTACGTCGGAGTTCGGGTGAACTCAATCAAGGAGCGCCCCGCCCCGAACCGTTTCTTTGACAACAGGGGACATCTTGCGCATCGGCCCACGCTCATCGTAAGTTGTGTACGTTCATAGAAGACAGACCCCACTCCGCCACACCCTTACCTTGCATTTTCGCTTGCGGGAGTTCCACCAGTGCATCGATTACCACGTTTCGCCACACGCGTACTGTGCTCCGCAACCATGATCGCGATCGTCCTGGCAGGAACTGTCGGCCCAACCACGGCACAGAACACCACCATGCGTTGGGGCCAACTCGACCAGAACCTCGTCGCGCTCGCACCCCAAAGCAACTTGCTCGTCGCCGAGTTTCGAGGCAGCGCTTGCGCCGAGATTCATGGGCGCAACGAGACGGCGCCGCTGGCAATCGCCTCGACCTTCAAGCTTTACGTGCTTGGCGAACTCGCCCGCCAGATCCAGATCGGCGACGTCCGGTGGACCGACACCGTCGTCGTCTCCGACGCGCTTCGCAGCATGCCGTCGGGCGATTACGCCTGGGCCCCGTCCGGCACGGTGGTCACCGTGCTCAACCTGGCCGAGGCGATGATTGCGCAAAGCGACAACACGGCCACCGATCACCTGATCGACTTGCTGGGACGAGAGAACGTGGAGCGCGCGTTCGGGGCCTTTGGTCATAGCGAACCCGAGGCGAATGTTCCGCTGCTGTTGACCCGCGAATTGTTCAGCATCAAGATGTCCCAGTCGCACGTTTGGATGCTGCGCTACATGGCCGCCAGCGACGAGGACCAGCTCGAGATGCTGGAAACCCAAATCGTCCCGATCATCATCGATCCAGACGACGGGTGGGGCAACTGGAGTGGGCCAACCGCGATTGACGGGATCGAGTGGTTCGCCTCGGCCGATGATTTGTGCCGGGCGACTGCATCCCTTTGGTCCATCGGCGCCCAAACCGGACTCGAACCGGTGCGCGAGATCCTGACTGGCAACCGCGGCGGCATCGCCGACACCTTGACCTGGCCGCGAGCCGGCTACAAGGGCGGTCTCGAGGCGGGAGTCGTGAACATGACCTATATCCTGGAGCGATCCGATGGCCGGGTCTTCTTCGTCACCGCTGGCTACAATCAGCCCGCCGGTCGGGTCGACGATTATGCCGCCCGTGAGCATCTCTTCCCGGTGTTCGATTGCCTGGGTGTGATCGACGGCGTGCGATCGTGCGCCAGCAACCACGACGATTGACGTGGCGCCGCTGAAGGCCTATTTCGTTCGTCACGGCGAGAGCCAGGCAAATGTGGACCGGGTCTTTGCCAATCGGTTGGGCTGCTCGGCGCCACTGACGCCAGTTGGCCTCGCCCAGGCGGAAACTCTGACGCGGATCCTGAAATCAGTGCCCGTCACACATGTCTACACCAGTCCGCTTAACAGAGCGCGGCAGACCGCGGCGCTCGTCGCCAGCGAATTCGGCGTTCCATCGACGACCCACGATGCCCTCCGTGAATACGATGTGGGCGACTTTGAAGGCGAATCCTATGCCGGCGAAGGCGCCTGGCGTTGGCTGCGCTACGAAGCGGTGGAGCGTGCGTGGCGTGAAGGGAGTGACCGGGCCTGTCATCCCGGCGGGGAGCGCCTGGTCGAGCTTGAAGCCAGGTTCATGCCGTTTATGACAATGCTCGCCACTCAACACAGCCCCACCGATGTGCTCGTGCTGGTAGGACACGGCGGCCTCTATCGCGCGATGCTGCCGAAATTGTTTCAGAACATCTCACTTGAGTACGCCTGGATTCACCAGCTTGGTCATGGCGATGTCGTGATTGCCGAGTACGTGGAAGCGCGATGGTGTTGCCTTCAGTGGGGAAACGAACGACTCCCACGCAGCTGGTAGACGGAGCCGGGCGTCGGATGCGGCGCCGTTCAGGACCCCGAAGTTTGCGATTCCAGCATCAGTCGCAATACCACCTCGGCTTCCTCCCGAGGATCGCCTTCTGGCGAGGATGCGGAGAATCGAATCATGAGTTCACCGCTCTGGACATAAAACGTGACCTCTTGCCCGTATGAGACCTCGCCATACAGGGTCCGGGAGTAGTCGCCATTCGGTTCGGTGTCGATTTCCTCGAACTCCGTGCCCGCGATGTGGGTCGCGAAGGTAAAGTCGAGCGCATCCATCGCGGAACTCGAGTCATCGAATTCGTGCACGCTGATGTAAAACCCGTCGATCTCCAAGGGGTCGAGCGACGTGCCGTCGGGAACGTTGAAACCACGCACGACATTGCGCTGCCAGCCCCATTCCTCGAACTGCGCCTTGGCGGAGGTCGGGTCGTTGAAGTTGGCGACGACATCGTCCAGCGTGCGGTCGCCGTCCATGATGATCACAAGCCCGTTCGGGACTTGATCCTCGGTGAGCAGCACGAGACCGGATGTTCCAATTGGCGATGGCGTGGCGTCAGGAGCCGGGGTACTGGCATCCTGGGCCAAGGC
>JACCUV010000407.1 GCA_013698495.1 Chloroflexia bacterium | reverse complement strand
TTGCGCTGGGGCTTGGTCTCTGGCTCGCGGTCCGCGGGGATGTGCCCTGGTGGGTTGTGCTGGTCCCGATTGTTTCCTGTGCGTGCCTGATTGCGATTCCGGTCAGGTACACCCTGACCGATGTCGGCATTCGGCTTGGCTGGACATCGTTCCGGCGGTGGACCGAATTCGCCGGTGTCCGTCGCGCTCCCGGCGGCGCGAAGCTTGCCGGTGTCCAGAAAACATTCGGAATGCACATATGGTTGTCCGGATCGCGCGGCGACGACGAGTTTCTGCAGTTTCTGCGACAGACCGTGAAGAACGCCTACAAGGGGAGATCGGGCGTTATCTCATTTCCCGTAGAGCGATCCGCCGAACGCGTTGGCGATGGCGATCCGCTGGACAACGGCATTTCAGCGTATCTCACCGAGCGATAATGCAGGAGATTGGGGAGGGAATGTCTCAGGAGGCGTACGTGATGCCAGCCGATGCTCCACCCGCGTTAGACCATCAGTTTTCAACGAGATCCAGCGCCAGCATGCCGGCGTTGAATATCTGCTCGGCATCGATTCCGACCGTGCGGTAGACCGCCTGTCTGGACCCCGATTGCCCAAACTCGTCGACCCCTAGCGGCACAACCGGGACTCCCCAGATCGAGCCCAGGAATGCCAGGGAGTGGGACGCGCCGTCCTGCACGGTCACAATCGGCGCCCGACGCTCACCTTTGGGAAACAACGTCGCGAGTTGGCCGAGATCGAGCGGGGCACGCGCATCGCGGAGCTGCGCTCGGCGCGCCTCGCGGCCGGCGCCGTACAGACGATTACCGCTGGTCACATTGATCACGTTCGCGGCGACGCCTTCCTCGTGCAACCGCCGCGCCGCCTCGACTGCCTCTGGAACCATGATTCCCCCGGTGGCGATGTGGACCACATCGGAATCGGCGAGATCGGACGCATCGACCGTGCGATCGACCAGCCTGTACCCACCGGCGAGGACCTGACGCCGCAGCTCATCCTCACCCAACCGCGCCAACGCTTCGTCCATCAGAGACTGGTCAATCGGTTTGGTCGAGAGGCGAAGGTACGTCGACAACCCGTGCTCCCGGTCGCAGCATTGGCGAAGGGCTTCCAGCAGCATCCAGTCGACCTCGCGGCCGAAGGTCGGTTCGAAGTAGACGAGATTCGGGAGTTCAATGCCAAGCGAGGGAGTCACCGTGCTCTGGTGAGCCCCTCCCTCGGGACTCAGCGACACCCCTGCAGGTGTCCCCGCAAAGATCATCTTGGAGTGAATGTAGAGACCGTAGATCAGGGCATCGAGACCGCGGCAGATGAAGGGATCGTAGACCGTGCCGATCGGGATCAGTGGCTGTCCCGAAAGCTCTTCCGTCAACCCGAACTGACTGAGCGCCATGAACAGGTTCATCTCGGAGATGCCGAGTTCGATATGCTGGCCGTTGGGCGATGGTTGCCAGCGAAGCATGCGTTTGGCGTCGCTTTCGAAATCGTGGGCTTCCTCGATCGAAAAGACACCGGACTTGTTGATCCAGCCGGCCAGGTGGGTTGAGGTTGCGACATCGGGGGACATCGTGACGATGCGCTCCCCAATATGCGGGATCTCGCCGGCCCGCAGGAGTGTCCGGCCAAATGCCTCCTGGGTCGATGTTTGCTTCGGATGCCGCGTATCGATCGAATCCGGAATAGCATCGAGCGGCAGGCTCGTCGCCGCATGTTCTTCGCGAAACCGCTCGGTTGTGGCGGCGCACCAGGCGCCGGGGGCGGAATCTGATGCGAACCTTGCCCATTGGTCGACCTCGTCGATCCCGAATTCCTCGCGCAGATGTTCGAGTTGGGTGTTGGTCAGCAACTGCGAGTGGTTCATCGGATCGCCGGCAAAGGTCAGGCCGTATCCCTTGACGGTGTAGGCGAAGATCACGACCGGGGCGTGGTCTACGCGATCGGCTTCGTCGAGCACCTGAAGCAGTTTCGGCAGGTCGTGGCCGCCAAGGTTGCCCACGAGTGTCTGGAGTTGGTCGTCCGGCACGTCCGTCACCGCGTCGAGAATCCCTCGATGCCACCTGCGGTCGGCGACATCGGCTAGCCGGCGACGCAATTCGGCGCCGTCGATCACGCGAATCAGCGACTGGTACTCCTCGTTGGACATCGAGTCGATCCTTCGTCGCAGTGCATCTCCCCCTCGCGCCTCCATCGCAGCCTCCAGCGAGGTGCCGTACTTGGCCTCGAGCACACTCCAACCGGCCCCCGCAAACAGCGCCTTGAGGCGAGCCGCCTTGATTCCGGGAATGACCCGATCGAGGCTCTGGCGGTTGAGATCGATTATCCAGATCACGTTGCCGAGACCCTGGATCGCTTCCTCGGCGACGGTTTCCCAGACGTTGCCCTCGTCCAGCTCGGCGTCGCCGATCAGCGAAATGAACCGATTGGAAGACACCGATCCGAACTTGAGTTCGGCGTAACGCGCCGCCAAAGCGGCGAACACCGGCGCCACCGCGCCGAGTCCGACCGACCCGGTCGAGAAATCGACCGGGTCCGGGTCCTTGGTTCGCGACGGGTACGACTGCAACCCACCGAGTTCCCTGAGTGTCGTCAGGTACCGCTCGTCGAGCCGGCCAAGCAGGTACTGACAGGCGTGAAAGACCGGCGACGCATGCGGTTTGATCGATGTCCGATCTCCCGCGCGCAGAAACTGGAAATAGAGCGCGGTCATTATTGTTACGACCGAAGCGGAACTCGCCTGGTGCCCACCGACCTTGGTCGGTTTGTCCGGATTTTCGCGGACATTGTTGGCGTGGTGGACGATAAGCGTCGAGAGCCACAGGATGCGGCGTTCGATCTCCTGGAGGACCGCAATGTCCTCGGAACTGAGACCGATTCCCTCATCTTCGACTCTCGGTGGCGCCTGCCGTAATGTGACCATCAGGTGATCTCCCGACAACATCGTCGTGGCGGACCCTACTGGGTGGCCCGGATTGTGAATGCGGACGTTTGTTGCTTGGCGCGGCCAGGAGGTGGCACTCACGCGTATTGTCCATTTTCGTTCAGCCGACGCCGAGGGTCTACCGTGGCG
>JACCUV010000405.1 GCA_013698495.1 Chloroflexia bacterium | reverse complement strand
CGACGTTGAATGACAACGCGGGCGAGTTCGAGGGTCTGGACATCGAGGCCGGTCGGCAAGCGGTTATTGATAACGCCGGCGCCGAAGGATGGTTGATATCGGTTGAACCGTATACGCACAGTGTCGGGCATTGCGATCGGTGCGAGACGGTTGTCCAGCCGCTCGTCAGCGAACAGTGGTTCGTGCGGATGAAGGAACTGGCGGATCCCGCGTACCGGGCCGCCCAGGATGGCCGACTGACGTTCGTGCCCGATCGATTCAAGGGCGTTTACGACAACTGGCTGGAAAACATCCACGACTGGACTGTGTCCCGGCAACAATGGTGGGGACACCGCATTCCGATCTGGTACTGCCAGGACTGCGGCGACGCGCACGCCAGCCTCGAGGAGCGTCTGGAAGCCTGTCCGTCTTGCGGCGGGGCAGTCAAACAGGATCCCGATGTTCTGGACACCTGGTTCAGCTCCGGGCTTTGGCCGATGTCGACATTGGGCTGGCCAGATGAGACACCAGACCTCAAGCGATTCTATCCGGGATCGGTCATGGAAACCGGATACGAAATTTTGTTTATCTGGGTCGCGAGAATGGTCTTCCTTGGGTTGGAGTTCATGGGCGAAGTTCCGTTTCACACGGTTTACCTTCACGGCATCGTGCGCGATGTCGAAGGGGCCAAGATGAGCAAGACCAAGGGCAATGTGATCGACCCGATTGAGGTAACCAGCGAGTATGGCGCCGATGCCCTGAGGTACACGCTGGTGACCCAGTCCTCGCCGGGGAACGACAGCCGTTTGAGCCTGCAGCGGGTGGAGGCGAGTCGAAACTTCGGCAACAAGCTGTGGAATGCGACACGGTTCGCGCTACGATCGATTGGCGAATCCGAGATCAGGCTCGACGCTGAGGGGCCTGTTCGTCCGTCTGGCGAGTTGACGTTAGCCGATCGGTGGATTCTGTCCCGGCTCGACGACGTGACGCAGTCGTCAACACGGTTGATCGAGAGTTACCAGTTTGGCGAAGCGGGCCGCCAGATCAACGATTTCATCTGGTCGGAACTGTGCGACTGGTACATCGAAGTGGCCAAGGTCGATCTCAGGAACGAGTCTTCACAGGCGCCTCAGGTGCTGGCATATGCGATCGAGCGCAGCCTGCGGCTGCTCCACCCCTTCATGCCGTTCATTACCGAGGCGCTCTGGCAACAGGTCCCGCACCTGGGCGAGAGCATCATGATCGCGTCGTGGCCGGTGGCCGGTGAGCGGGATGTCGACGCCGAGCAGGCATTCGGTTCGCTGATTGAACTTGTCCGCGGCATCCGCAATGCGCGGGCCGAAGCAGGGGTTGAACCCGCAAAGTGGATTGCGGCTCACGTCTATCCGGGCGCCCTGGCGGACTCGTTCGAGGCGATGCGAGCGCCGTTGGGCTTCCTCGCCCGGATTGCCGACGACCAACTCACGATCGCTCGCGGGGCGCCCGACCATTTGCCGCAATCGCGGACCGTGTTGGCTGGCGCGGTAGTCGCGTCGCTGCCGTTGTCCGACCTGGTGGACCTGGCGGCGGAACGCGAACGTTTGGAGAAGGAACTGGCGGTGACCAACATGGAACGCACTCGCGCCGAGGCCCAGTTGGGCAACGAATCGTTTGTGGCGCGGGCGCCGGAAGCAGTGGTCGCGGTCCAGCGGGAGCGACTGGCGCGGGCGAGCGAGCAGATAACGGTGATCGAGCGTCGGCTGGTCGAACTTGCCGGGTGACGTCGCTGACGTGCGGCCCTTCGACCGGGACTGGTTCAAACGTCATCCGGTGCGTGTGGCGTTCGACCTGATAGGCGCGTTCATCGTGGTCGACCGCGACAATTTCCGCGTGGCGGCGCGGATCGTGGAAGTCGAGGCCTACGGTGGCGATGAGGATGGCGCTTCCCACGCGACGATGTACCGATCCGGACTCGAAGCGTTGCGATCCGATCCGGGTGTGCTGTATATGCAGTTTGCTTACGGCATGCACACGATGACCAACATCGTCGCCCATGTTGGCGGAGGTCTTGGCGCGGTGTTGCTGCGTGCAGCCGACGATCCAACGGAAGGTCTTGTGCTGGTGCAGGGGCGTCGAGACCCGAAGACGAGTCCGCTGTTGGTTGGGCCGGGGTGCTTGAGTCAGGGGATCGGCACGAGAATGTCTGATACGCTAAAACCATTGGATGAGGCGTCCGGGGTACGGGTAGAACCCGGTTCACCGGCCGAGGAGGTCAGAGCGAGTCCGCGGATCGGGATCAGCCGGGGGACCGAGGCACGCTGGCGTTTCTTCGAGGGCGCCAGTCGAAGTGTGTCGAAACACCGTCGCGGCGAGATCGTGCACGCCGGCGACCTCGACGCGATCATCGCCGATTTACCCGAATGCACCGCACGATAATCGGAAATCCGACAGACAGGATCACTTGAGAAGCCAATGCCAATCCGGGTGCTCACCAACGAAACAATCGGGAAGATCGCGGCCGGCGAAGTCGTCGAACGACCGTCATCCGTGGTCAAGGAACTCATTGAAAATTCGATAGACGCCGGCTCCAGTCGAATCAGCATCGACATCGAGGACGGCGGAAGCACCCTGATCCGGGTCTCCGACGATGGGATGGGTATGTCCTCATCCGACCTCGAAGTCGCAATCCTGCGCCACGCCACGTCGAAGCTGTCCGTTTTCGACGACCTCGAGCATCTCGGGACGCTGGGTTTCCGAGGCGAGGCTCTTCCAAGCATCGGCGCAGTCTCCAGCCTCGCGATTCGGTCCGGGCCGAGGGGAGAGACCTTCGGCGCAGCCATCGGTCTCGAGTATGGAGTCACGATCCCCGCGCATGTGGAAGCCGCTCCGGTCGGGACGACGGTGACCATTCGGGACCTGTTCGGCAATGTCCCGGCGCGACGCAAGTTCCTGCGTCAGACGTCGACCGAGGCGTCGTACATCTCTCGCCTGGTCGGCGCCTACGCGTGCAACCGCAGCGACATCAGGTGGACGCTGACATCGGACGGGCGAAAGCCCGTTTCGACGCCAGGAACGGGCAACGATGTCGATGCCGCCATCGGCGTGTTTGGCGCGGAGCTGGTGGATGAAGTGCTCGTCCTCGACTCCAAAGGCACGGAATTCGCCGTACCAGGGATCGCTGTCACTGGTTGGGTGAGCTCTCCGCGCGTGACCCGGTCGCATCGCCAGAACCTGTTCTTTTTTGTGAACGGACGGTTGGTTCAGCACCGAGCCCTGACCTATGCGCTGGAAGAGGCTTTTCACAGCCTGTTGATGGTGGGCAGGCATCCGATTGGCATGGTCAGGATCGCGCTCGATTCCGCTCTGGTCGACGTCAACGTGCATCCGACCAAGGCCGAGGTCAAGTTCGTGGACGAGCGGGCCGTGTGCCGGGCCGTGCAGCGCGCAACGCACCAAGCGTTGACGCAGCAAGACCAGGATGTGATTCCACAGGTGAATTTCACCGCGCCGGAGCCGCGCGGTGCAACGCTCGCGCAGGGGACGTTCGGATCATGGGTCGGCCAACAGGACTTCGGTTCGTCGCGGCAGCCAACTGAGGAGGGTGAGGCGCCGACGGTGCGGCCCTATCCCTCGGGTGTGCCGGTGATGCGGGTGCTGGGTCAGGTGGGCGGCACATACATCATTGCCGAGGGTCCGGAGGGTCTGTTCATGATCGATCAGCACGCGGCGCACGAACGAGTGTTATACGAGAAGATACTGGGGCAGATGCAAACGCAGTCGATAGATCGGCAGGCGCTGCTCGATCCGCGCGTGGTCGAGCTCTCGCCCGACGAAATGGCGGCATTCGATCGCTCGATGGATGAGTTGCGCAATATCGGCTTCGAGATCGAGCGGTTCGGCGAGCAATCGGTGGCGATTCGGGAGATTCCGGCGATCGTCCACGGGATCGACATTGGCGAACGCATCCACCTGATACTGCAGGAACTGGCCGAGGGCGGGGTGGGCGACTCGTGGCTCGACTCGGTGGCGATCAGCGCGGCGTGCCACACCTCGATCCGGGCCGGGCAGACGCTTTCCCTGCAAGAAATGCGGGAGCTGGTCGCTGAACTTGAGCGCACCGCGCAACCAAGAGCGTGCGGGCATGGTCGACCGACGATGCTTCACATGTCGCAGTCGGAACTTGAGCGGCAATTTTCGAGACGGTAGTTCAGGATTCGCCGAGTTAGGTTCGAAAGGCGGCGATCTGCTGGAAATGACGATGTGCCTTTTTGAGATGCAAGAATACAAAAACTCATTTCTCCGCGTGGTTGCGGGGATTCTTTTTTGCGGAATTCTTTCATTCTTGCGGAGGGTTCGGCGGTGGAGTCGAGTTTGGTCTGGTATTGTCGGCGATGCCTCGCAATTGCAACGAGCGAACGCTTTGAGAGGGTGAATGAAGGCCGTCCATATCGCGACAATGAGTCCGGGTGATTCACAACGATTGCGTGGGCGGCAAATGGCGGAGAACAGAATCAACAAGATCCAGTAGCGGTGTGTGTCAACCTGGGTCGATTCAAGTCCGCCAGTTCGAGGAGTTCGATCAGGGTCCGCCCTTGCGAAATTGGTCGGTGAACGTCATTCGAGGTTCCGGCAGCTCGTGTCTGCCGCCCTGCCAAAGCGTCACACCGAGCATGGCACGATTCAGTCGCCACAATCGACACACGCTGAATACCGCTACAGTATCCAGCGGGGCCGGGATTCCTCCTTTGTCGGAATGACGGTCGGGGTGTTGCGAGCACAGCGAATCGATCGTAACTGAGTGCTAGTCGTAGGCGCCGCGCCAGCCGTTCCAGCGGACCTGGAAAACGTCGCGGAGGTTCTGGAGCGTATCGGTCAGGGGATTGACCTTGGTGTGCTCACCGTGTGTCCAGGTCACTGGAATGACGGCTATTTCGAGACCTTGGCGCCGGGCGATGTGGAGCAACTCGACATCGAAGGCGGTGACGCGGGGTCGGGAGACGACTTCGGCGTCGCGATAGAGGCGGCAACGGGGCAAGATGATGGTCAGGGCGTCCCGGGAAAAGAACTTGAACCCACACTGGGTATCCTGAATACCCGGTAGTAGCAAGAGTTGAACCAGCCGATTGAACGCTCGGCCCATGGCGTGGCGGTACCATGGCTCGCCGATGCGATTCGCGCCCAAGCCTTGCCTGGAGGCGATAGCGACGTCGGCGCCTTGCTGGAAAGCGCGCTGGCAGTCATCCCACGTAGTCAAAGGTGTGGCGAGATCGACATCGCAGAAGCCCGCGAAGCTTCCCTTGGACGCCTCCAGACCGGTCAAAACCGCGTTTGCCTTGCCGAGATGTGGCGCCTGGAGCACTCGAATGGTCGAATGCGAGCTGGCGAAGCGGTCGGCGATTTCGACGGTGTTATCGCCGCTGCCGTCGTCGACGACGATGATCTCAATCGAATCCTCCCGGCTCGATGTCCAGGCGATGAGATCGTCGAGGCAACGGGCAATCCGTTCGGATTCGTTGTACGCCGGAATGACGATGGAAAGGTGTGGGAGCGCATGAGAGAAGTGGCGTTGATCGAGAGATTCGGCAGGTGGCAAGTGATTCAAGTGCTGAAAACTCCATCCGTGCCGATCCGATCCCGCTCAGGCGCATTGAGTGTATCACGTGCACTTTGAGGTACTCGACGCCGTCACCTCAA
>JACCUV010000372.1 GCA_013698495.1 Chloroflexia bacterium | reverse complement strand
CGACTACATCGAAGGTCGACTCGTCCCTCGCGTTGGACTTGACCAGCGCAAAGCGTCCATCGGCCGAAACGACGCCCGGTTCGTGTATCGCATCCAGTCGGTCGGTCAGTTTTCGCGGTTTGTCGCCGGTTTGAGGGATCGTCCAGATTTGTTGTCGTTCGTCTCCACCGGTATCCATGCCGAAGACGACAGCTCCGCTCGCGCAGGCAAAAAGCGACTGCAATCGCTCATTGAAGGATGTGACCGAGTCGACATGGTCTTTTGCGATGTCAACCAGGCTCAATTGAGGGACGCCGGTGCGATCGTCGAGGATCGCGATCGTGTGGTTGTCGATGAATGCTGGCATACTGAACGACGGTCGGTCGAAGTACCGCGCTGCGCGCTGCTTGAGTTCTTCAAGGTCCAGTTCGGTAGCGATCGTCACAATGAAATGCCTCCTGCGCTGACTCCATCTTGATTGCAATGAAGCACAGTTGGCGCTGTCTGGCAAACAATTCGAGGCGAACTGTGTCGCCAAAAGGGGTCAACAGGATGAAGACTCGCTCCTCAAAGTCTGCGTTCGCGTTGGGATTCCTGGCAGTTCCGTTGATGCTGGGAACCGCATTCGCGCAGGACAATCAGGAGATCTACAACGAGATCGCCGATGAAGTGGCGGAGATTCGGGAACTTGAGCTCCTCGATCCGCTCGAAGTCGACGAGAAGTCCAGGGACGAGTTGCGGGAAGAAACGCGAGAGGACCTCGAAGAGGACTATCCGCTTGAAGAACGCGAGGACGATCAACGGGTGCTCGTCGCCTTCGGACTATTGAATCCGGAAGACGATTTGGGTGAGTTGTTCGTCGATCTCCTGGGCGAGCAGGTTGCCGGGTATTACGACCCGGAGACCGACGAAATGGTGGTCGTGCGTTCGGGCGATGGCGATGGCGATGGCGATGAATTGAGTGTCAGCGACAGGGTGACTTTTGCGCACGAGGCCGTACATGCCCTGCAGGACCAGCATTTCGATCTTGAGATATACACCGACATTCGGATCGAGGGCACAAGCGACGAATCACTGGCGATCACCGCGCTGATCGAGGGCGACGCCACGCTCGCCCAGATCGACTACATCCTGAGCGATGTGCGGCTGGCTCGTCTGTTCCTCGATGAACTTGAGTCGAACGACGTGTCGACAGAATCGCTCGACCGTGCGCCACCGATTCTCGTTGCGACGTTGCTTTTTCCGTACACCGAGGGCCAGGTCTTCGCCCAGTATCTCTTCGACGAAGGTGGTTGGGACCTGATCAACGAAGCCTACGAGAATCCACCGACGACAACGGAGCAGATTCTTCACCCGGAAAAGTATCTCGATGGCGAAGGAGGAATCGACGTGCGCGTGCCGGATCTCTCCGAAGCGCTGGGGGACGAATGGCGCACGCTTGACGACGACACGATGGGCCAGTTCCTGATTTCCGTGGTTCTGTCGGATGCCGATATGAGCGAAGACCAGGTCCAGGTCGCCTCAGAGGGTTGGGGTGGCGACGCCTACACGGTGGTCGCCAACGACGATGACGCTGTCATTGCCTGGAGCACGGAATGGGACACCGAGGAAGATGCCGCAGAGTTCGCGACCGCCCTCGCGGTCCGCGAAGGTTTCCGCCTGGATGCCGATCCGGAAGCGGAGGGTGACTCGGTCCTCATCCTGGCGGATGAGGCCGTGGTCCAGATCGTGCTTGACGGCACGGCGGTGACATACGTGCAGGCGCCAGACGGCAACACGCTCGAAGCGGTGCTCGAGGCACTCGGTCGAGACCCCCGAACCTGATGAGGCCCTACGCTGCTCGGTGACGACGTTGTCCCGGAGATCACACGGTTGTGGTATAGAGGTGGCTAGGGACCGATGGAGAACATGAATGTTGATCGAGCGGCTGGCCGATTCCCCAAACCCTCAGTTTTCGCGGCCCGGGTGGGTCGACCTCTGCGGCGACTGGCGATTCCGCTTCGACGAAGACGATGCGGGATTGCGCGAGCAATGGTTCGCACAAGCTGAGCTGCTCGATCGAACAATCCGGATACCGTTTCCTCCAGAATCGGAACTCAGTGGAGTCAATGACAAGTCGTACCATCCGATCTGCTGGTACGCGCGTCAGTTTCGCGATGCGCGAGACAACGCAGACGACCGCCTGATCGTGAACTTCGGGGCCGTGGATTATCACGCCACGGTCTGGGTCGATGGAGCCCATGTTGGGGAGCACACAGGCGGCCACACTCCTTTCTCGTTCGACGTGACCGATGCGCTCGCTGCCGCCGGGGCCGAACACTGGCTGGTGGTGCGGGCGTTCGACGACCCAGTTGACGCTGAGCAACCGCGTGGCAAACAGGATTGGGAACCGGAACCCCACGTCATCTGGTATCACCGCACAAGCGGAATCTGGCAGCCTGTTTGGTTGGAAACGGCGCCCCGGACGCGTGTGCTCGGTTTCAAATGGACCTACGACGCGAGTCGATCGCTGGTCGACTACGAGATTGAACTCTCCCAAACGCCGAACCAGGATTCCACACTCACTATTGAGTTGGAGTTCGAGGGAGAGATGATTTCCTCAACAACGGTCACGGCTGCATCCCGTGCGGTGCGCGGCAGTCTCGGGCTCGGCTCGGGGCCGCGAACGATGCAGCACGGTCGGCTCCTCTGGTCCCCCGATCGTCCCAACCTGATTGGCGCGACGATCACCCTGCACGGTGAGACAAGTAACGATGTGGTTGAAACCTATCTCGGCCTGCGCACGATCGAGCTATCGGGACGAGCGTTCCTGATCAACGGCCGGTCCGCGTTCCTGAGATTCGTGTTGAACCAGGGATACTGGCCAGAGAGTCAACTCGCGGCAACATCGCCAGCGGCGTTGAAACGCGAGGTGGAGCTCATCCTCGAACTTGGCTTCAACGGCGCGCGGATTCACCAGAAAGTGGAGGATCCTCGCTTCCTGTATTGGGCGGACAGGCTGGGTCTCCTCCTTTGGGGGGAAATGGCGGGCGCCTTCGCGTTCAGCGAGCGCGCGGTCGAACGGCATATCCACGAGTGGACTGAAGCCGTCGTGCGCGATCGCAACCACCCCTCAATCGTCGCCTGGGTCCCATTCAATGAAAGTTGGGGTATCAGCGAAGTTGGCAATTCGACTGTTCAGCAGCAGGCGGTCAAAGCCGCGTATCACCGCACCCACGCGCTCGATGGGACCCGGCCAGTGGTTGGCAACGACGGGTGGGAGAACACGATCGGCGACATGCTCACGATTCACGACTACAACTGGGATCCAGAAGTCTTGCGAAAGCGTTACCGAAGCGAATCGGATCTGGAGTCGACAATCGCGTCGTTCTTCCCGGGTGGTCGTCACATTGTGATCGGCGACTTTGAAACCAGCGGGAAACCGGTGATGGTCACCGAATTCGGTGGCGTAAGTTTGGCCCCCGACGCCGACGAGGCCTGGTTCGGATACGGCAAGGTACGGACCAGCGAGGAATTCGTCGAGCAGTACCGGGCGCTGACTGATGCACTTTCAGAGTCGGAACTCCTGTGTGGATTCTGCTATACCCAACTAACCGATACGGAGCAGGAAACAAACGGGTTGTTGACTGCGGGTCGAGTACCGAAGGCGCCGATCGAAACGCTGCGAGCGATCACCCGCGGGAATCGGAGTAAGGTCGCGTCTACATAGCCGAAAGCCACGTCGGCGAGACCACTTCGTTCGGTCACTCGTGGCGAGGCGGTCCAACACTGGATCATGCCTGAGGCGCCATGCATGATAGCTCCTTGACCGTCATTCCGAGCCTGCGAGGAATCCCGGCCCCGCTGGATACCGTAGCGGTATTTGCAATGTACCGACTGGGTCGGGGGATTCCTCCTTCGTCGGAATGACGACCGTTCGAGGAACAATTCAGTGGCGCCGGACTTCCAGTCGTTTCGCGCTACGACTGGTCCTCCTCGATCGTGAGGGCGCCGGGCAGGAGGATCGAGAGGTGGGTCAAATCTTCACCGGGGGCCGCGCCGTGCCAATGACGTTCATTGGGTTGCACCAACACGACATCACCTGCCTGAATCCGCCGCTCCCCCGAAGCGTCAGCGATAATGCCAACGCCGTGGGTCACGACCAGCACCTGCTCGGTGCTGTGATGATGCCAACGGTTGCGAGCGCCATCCAGGAATGAAATTGCTGAAGCACGGAGGGCGGGGGCGTCTTCGTCCGCCACGATTTGCTGGCGCCTGACTTCGCCGATAAACATCGGAGGATTCGATTCCGCAACGCTGTGATCGAAGTTCTGAGTTACGATCTTGACCATGATGGATCCCCTTCGTTGAGCGCGAGTCGATCACGGTACGGTAGCATGGTTTCAATGCCGTGACGTGCTCGAGCGCGGTCGCAATCCGAAAGACGTGACGCACACACATGAAGATCGCGGTCATCTCCGACATCCATGGATTCTCGCTGGCGCTGGAAGCGGTGCTCGGCGACATCGCAAATGAGCCCGGAATCGAATTGATCGTCGCCGCCGGTGACCTGTGCGAGGGCGGACCGGACCCCGTGGGCGCCCTCACCATGCTCCAACAGCGCGACCTCACGCTCATTCGTGGCAACACCGACCGGGATTTGGTCCAGGGTGTCCGAACGTCGGCGCCCGCAACCTGGGTCACTGAACAACTGGGGGAAGATGGCGTTGCATTTCTGGCGGCTCTGCCGTTCGACTTCAGGTTCACGCCACCGGGGGGCCGTCCAATCGACGACGACCTGCTGGTGGTGCATGCCAACCCGTTCGATGAAGATCGTCCCCTCTCCCCCACGGCATCCGACCGCGAAGTCAGCGAACTCATCGGCGAGACACGCGCAGGGGTCATCGCGTTCGGACACATTCACATTGCCTACCAGCGAGTCTTCGATGGCATCCAGCTGATTGATGTCTCAGCCGTTGGCAACCCCAAGGACGAAGATCTTCGCTCAAAGTGGGGTCTGTGCAGTTGGCGCGAGGACCGAGGCGCATGGTCCACGGAACTCCGCTATGTTGAGTATCCGCTCGAAGCAACGATTGCCCAGATGGAGGCGAGCGGGATGCCAAAGTGGCGCAAGGCTGCTCAAAAGCTGCAGTTGGCGTCGTACCGGGAGCTTTGACGTGACCCAACGAGTCGCTGTTGTCGACATCGGCACGAACACACTCAAGTTTTCGGTGACTGAGGTCGAAGACGACGGTTCGGAGACGATCTTTGACAGCCATGCCGACACCGTGCGCTTGGGGGCGGGCGTCCAGAAATCGGGCACGATCGATCCTGATCGAATCGAGCGCACCGTGGCATCGCTTCAATCGTACGAATCGGTGGCTCGGAGCATGGGCGCGAACGTGTTCATCGGTGTGGCGACCGCTGCCTTGCGCATGGCGCGCAATGGGTCGACACTGGTCGACCGGATCGCGCTGGAAACGGGCTGGGATGTGCGCGTGATCACCGGCGACGAGGAGGCCACGCTTGCATTCAACGGCTTGGCTGCCCTTTTGCCCGCGCACGGCGATGTGTTGCTTGCGGATGTCGGTGGAGGCAGCACCGAGCTGATCATGGTGCGAGATCGGTCGATACAGGTGTCAGAGTCAATCGAGGTTGGATCTGGTACGCTGGCGGACCGATGTTTCACCAGGGACCCTCCGGGTCGAGAGGCCGTGCAGTTGGCTTTTAAACTTGCCGTCACGACCTTCAAAGCGTCGCGAGCGATCGGTTTCTCACCTGGATCGGCATTGTATCTCTCCGGTGGCAACGGTCAATTTCTCAGGGAAGTTGCCGGTTGGAATCAGGTGTCAATATCGTTTGAACCCGGCAGGTTTGATGACCTGGTGGAATACATCGCCGTCAGGGAGAGCGACTCCGTTGCCCAGTTCCTTGGCATCGCCCAGGAGCGAGCACGCATGCTCCCGGCAGGAGCGGCAATCGCCAAAGCGCTCGTCGATATTCTGGATCCGGTGTCGATCGAGGCCGTCCCCAGCGGCATTCGCGGCGGCCTGTTAGCGGAATGGCTGGCCAACCATCGACGATCGACAGCCCCGTGTTGAGGAAAATGCAGTGAACGACAGCTCACAATCGAGAGACTCTCTGGTTCCATCTACAATCTTGATCACAGGCGCAACAGGTTTCGTCGGTTCAGGGATTCTCCGTGCGATCGGGCGCATGGGCGATGGGTCGTCCGGACCGTTTGCCGATACTCGTGTGCAGTCGCTGCAGCGGAAGCCGGGTCGCGCAATCGGCCGTGTCGAGACCGTCGCCGGCGATGTCACCGACGCCTCTTCGCTTTCCGGGAAGCTCGAGGGTGTCGACACGGTGATTCATCTCGTGGGCATCATCGAGGAATCCGGAGACGCGACCTTCGACAAAGTGATCCGTCAGGGCACGGAAAACATGGTTCAGGAAGCATCGCGCGCAGGCGTCAAGCACTTTATTCTGATGAGTGCGCTGGGCGCCCACGACAATCCGAAGTTCCCCTATCATCAGGCGAAACACCGGGCAGAGGAGGCGGTCAAGTCTTCGGGACTGCGCTACACGATTTTTAGACCGTCGGTGATCTTCGGCGAAGGCGACGGATTTATCACCGTGCTGGCCGGCCTGGTCAGATCGTTTCCGATTATCCCGGTGGCTGGTTCCGGTCAATCCAGGTTTCAACCTGTGCAACTCGACGACGTGGGCGCCAGTTTCGCGTTTGCGGCCGCCCATCCAGACGAGGCGGGCGGTGAGACATATGAGCTCGGAGGCGGGAAATCGTACTCCTACGAGGAAATGCTGGACGTGATCGCCAGGGAATTGGGCAAGCGCAAGCCGAAATTTCACGTGCCTGTGCCGTTGATCACGGTGATCGTCAAACTCTCCGGTCCCCTTCCCAAGGCGCTGCAGCCTCCGGTGACGCTGGAGCAACTTAAGATGCTGGGATTGGACAACAGCACCGAGGACTCGGCGACGCCTCGGTTGATAGGTCATGCGCCAGTCGCCCTCGAAGACGGCATCTCGTACATTAAGGGACGCTGATCCCGGAAGCGGGTCCGCCTTCGTCAGCCGGTGAATGGTGGATAATGAACGCATGAAGAGATCGGCACGCTGGATTGCGCCGGCGACGTGACACGACTTGACACAATGAAGTGGAGCTACACAGACAATGGCGCCTGAAGCAAAATCACAAGAATTCGATCTTGTCGTGCTCGGCGGAGGCACCGGCGGTTATGTCGCCGCGATCCGAGCCAAACAGCTCGGACTGAACGTCGCCGTGGTCGAGGAAATCAAGCTCGGCGGCACGTGTCTTCACCGCGGGTGCATACCGACAAAGGCGATGTTGAAGTCGGCGGGCGTGTTTGACGAAGTAAAAAAGGCGTCCGAATTCGGGGTAAAGATCGGTGGCGAGATCGAGTTCGTATACGAGGACGCGCTGGCCCGGTCAGTCAAGGTCGTCGACGGCCAGTATCGCGGGTTGCTCTACCTGTTCGACAAGAAGCACAAGATTCCCGTTTTCATGGGCCGAGGCAAGCTGACCGCCGCGACCAACGTTGAAGTGGCTCCCAACGATGGCGGCTCCGCTTTTGAACTCAAGGCCAAGGACGTGATCGTCAATACGGGGTCTCGTCCCCGGCCAATCGAGGGAATTCCGTATGACGGGGTCAGGGTCATCAACAGTGATCACGCTGTAGAGCTTGAAAAGATGCCCAAGAGCTTCATCATTCGCGGCGGCGGGGCGACCGGCGTGGAATGGGCGAGCGTCTATCACCGTTATGGAGCCAAGGTTTCGCTGGTGGGCCGGATCGTCCCTGCCGAAGACGCGGAAGTCTCCCAGCAACTGCTGCGTTCCTTTCAGCGGCAGAAGATGGATGTCTATCCGGATGCGCGACCGGGAGCCGCCGACATCGAGGTTGGCAAGAATTCGGTCAAGATGAAAGTCAAGGACGCCAAAGGCAAGGAAACCCAACTCGAGGCGGAGGTCCTGCTGGTGGCGATCGGCCGCCAGGGCAACATTGAAGATATCGGCCTCGAATCGGTCGGCGTCAAGACCGAAGGCGAATACATCCCGGTCGATTCGATGATGCGCACCAACGTGCCGCACGTGTACGCGATCGGCGATGTCAACGGTCAGCAACTGCTTGCTCACACGGCGATGCACCATGGCATCATCGCCGTGGAGCAGATCATGGACCTCAATCCCTTCCCGCTCGACATCCTGAATTCGCCGAGCTGCACCTACTGCGAACCGGAGATTGGATCGGTCGGATTTTCGGAAAAGCAGGCTAAGGAACTTGGCTACAACGTCACAATAGGCAAGTTCCCGATGTCACCGAACGCCAAGGCCGTGATCGAGGGAGAGACGACCGGATTCACCAAGTTGGTGGTCGACGCCGACACCGACGACGTGTTGGGTGTGCACATCATCGGCGCCCACGCAACCGAGCTGATCGCCGAAGCGGGACTGGCGCGGTACCTCAACGCCAGCGTCCAGGAACTGGCAACGACCGTGCATCCGCACCCGACCGTGTCCGAGGTCATCGGCGAAGCGGCGCACGACGCGTTGGGTCACGCCATTCACATGTAGGCTCGCGGATAGTCGAATCCGCGAGCGATGAGTCGCCAGCAACGAACGAAAGTGTCGGGATAATGAGCGCACAGGTCCGTGAGCAGGACGTAGCGGTGAAAGCCGTATCGCTGGCAAATCGAATCTCGGATTGGTTGAAGGATCGGCTCGAGGAGAGTGGCGCCCGGACCTTCATCGTGGCGCTCAGCGGCGGAATCGATTCCGCGGTTGTCTGCGGATTGGCCGCGCGTGGAGTCGGTCCCGATCGTGTGCTCGGCGTCATCATGCCCTCGGCCTCGAACCCCGACGATGCCGTTGAGGCAGCCAAGGTCGCGGCCATGTTTGGCATAAAGACCCTGACCGTCGACCTGACGTCACTTGCCGAGACCTTCCGTTCCACAATGCCGACCGAAAATGCGCTCGATGCCCTGAAGCTGTTGCCGGCTGGCGCCTCGGGCGCCGAAGCGCCACAGAAACTCGCGACAGCGAATGTGCGCCCTCGGCTACGAATGACGACCCTCTATTACATCGCCAACCTCGCAAATGGAATTGTCGTCGGGACGGGCAACAAGAGCGAGGCGATGATTGGGTACTTCACCAAGTACGGCGACGGTGGAGTCGATCTTCTCCCGATCATCGACTTGTACAAACATGAGGTGCGCTCAGTTGCGGAGCTAATCGGCGTGCCCCAAAGCGTCATCGATCGACCTCCTTCCGCTGGCCTGTGGCAGGACCAGACCGACGAGGACGAAATTGGACTCACCTATGCCCAGCTCGATGAGGCGCTCGTGGCAATCGAGAGCGGCGACGTTTCCGGGATCGACCGGTCAGTGCTTGACCGAGTGCAGTCGCTGCACCGGGGGTCCGCGCACAAGCGGGCATCGATTCCAGTGTTTCTCCAGTAGGTGTGGTTGTGCGATGGTGTAGTGGACGACTACCGGGAAACCCGGCGTTCAACTGTACCGACGATGCGCGTGAATCCGATGTCCAACGAACGCGTCAGCGAGAATCCAACGGCTTTCCCGACCTCGGGTACGGAAGGACTCTCTGTATCCACCCAGAACTCGGGAACATCGGCCGCATTGACGAACACCCGTTCGGCGGGCAAGTCGTCCTGATGTGGAGCCTCGTCGACGAGGCGAGCGGCAGTCAAATACACTCGAGTTGTCATCAGCGCCTCCGTCCAGATCCTAACTCCACAGCATCCCGTTACTGTCGTACTATACCCCGCCGCCAGGGACAGACGTATCGGATCGATTCGTTGTTTGCGGGGACACTCAAAGTGGATGGCAGTTGACCGGTGGCCGCTGAAAGAACTCACGATTCCTCCTGCGTCGGAAAGACAACAACCGGCGCCAAGCATCGCTCGACAGCCCTGGCGCCACGCGCTTCACGTTGATAGTCTCGGCCGAATGGTCAGGGCATTGGCCGGGTTGTCGATGATCAACGTGCGGACGAACTCGGCGGACCCACCCGCCCGCATGAGTTCCAGAACGAAGCGCTCCAGCAGATAGATCCAACCGGGAGAACCACCGTACGCGATCAGTTCCGACCTGCGAGACAAGCCCTGCGAGATCAGCAACCGATCCTCGTATCCCGCCTGCGCCAAGCGGACCAACATTGCGGCTTTCGGGACGTCGGCATTGCGACCACCGTCGCTGATCCGATTGAAGGAGAGGAAGACGCCACGTTCGGCGATCCCGGAAAGGTAGTCGAAATCGAGCCGACCATCGAGACGCCCGAGAATGACCCGCGATGGGCTCAGTCCTGCCGCCTCAACGAGGTCGAGCGCCTCGTGAGCCATCGTCCCTTCCGCGAGTTGGACCGAAAGCGGATATCCGGCTCTGGCCGCGACGTTCGCACACGCCAATACCGCAACTCGCTCAACATTCGTGATTTCGCCGAGACTTGTCCCGGCCACAATCAGTCCAGGTTTGATCTCAGCGTCGATGTCAGCGAGGAGTTCTCGCTCGAGCGAATCCTCGTCGAGCGAGTTGGACATCCGGGCGGCGTGCGCGTGCTGGTGACGAGCCTTGACCGCGACGATGTTGACCGGCAGGCGCTGACCGATGCTCCGCAAACCGGCGAGATCTCGCCCGTAGTCGATTGTCGTGGCATCGACAAGTGAACTCCCGCCAACGGTCAAGAAGGCTTCCAGGTC
>JACCUV010000363.1 GCA_013698495.1 Chloroflexia bacterium | reverse complement strand
CCAATCGAAATCTCGTATTCGCCCGCATCCATAATCCAGCCGTTTGCGACGACATCGTAGAAGGCGAAATCGCGCCACCCCAGACCGAACTGGAGCATCTTCGTTTCGCCGGACTCCAGCGCCACCTTGGCGAAGTCCTTCAACTCCCGTTTCGGCCGGGGCAGGCGCGGCGCGCACTCGCTCACATACACCTGCACGACCTCTTTGCCAAACCGGTCGCCAGTGTTTTCGATCATCACCGTGATCTCCACATCTCCGCCATCGGCGTCGATCGTGAGACCGTCGTAAGCGAAGGTTGTGTACGAGAGTCCGTGACCGAACGCGAACAATGGCCCGATCCGGCGCGCATCGTACCAGCGATGACCGGTGAACACGCCTTCCGCGAAACGCGCCGCGCCATCGCCACCAGTCGGGAACGTCAGGAACGCGGGCGTGTCCTCAATCTTCACCGGGAAGGTCTCGGCCAGCTTGCCGCTGGGATTGACTGCCCCCGTCAGCACATCGGCGATCGCGCCGCCCGCCGCCTGCCCGCCCAGCCAGCCCTCGACAATTGTCGAGGCCCTCTCTACCCACGGCATCGCCACCGCCGAGCCATTGACCAGGACCACGACCGTGTTCGGTTGCACATCGAGCACGGCATTGACCAGGGCGTTGTGCGATTTCGGCAGGTCGATGTGACTGCGATCGCGACCTTCTGTTTCCATCGATCCGGGCAGACCGACGACCACGATCGCCAACTCGACGCTGGCCGCGAGCTCGACCGCCTCGCGGAGCAAACCGGCGTCGCCGGCGCCCTCAACGCCATACCCCTCGGCGAAAGTGACGTTCGCGTCCGGTCCGAGCAACAGCGGCAACTCTTCGAACAATGTATCGACCCGCGTCGGATTGACCTCCGAACTGCCGGCCCCCTGGAACCGCGGCGTGCGTGCAAAGCCGCCAATCAGGGCGATCGAGCCTGTGGTGGTGCCTATTGGGAGAAGTTGAACCGCATCCTTGAGCAAGACGATGCTTTCGGCGGCGGCCCTTCTCGCAAGTTGGTGACTGGCGTCAGCGTCGTGAACCTTGGCTGGACCCACCGATTCGGCGGCGAGCAGAATGATCTGGAGCAGCCTCGTCACGACCTCATCGAGGCGAGCCTCGGCGAGATCGCCTCGTTCCACAGCGGCAATCACACCCGGCACTGTGGGAGTGGCCGGCATCTGCAAATCGAGCCCGGCCTCGATCCCGGCCGCGCGGTCGTTGACCGCCATCCAGTCCGAAACCACGATTCCCTCGAATCCCCACTCCTCGCGCAGAATCGTTGTCAGCAGCGTCCTGTGCTCGGCGCAGTATTCGCCGTTGAGCAGGTTGTAGGCGCACATCAACGTCCACGGCCGCGCCTTGCGAACCGCAATCTCGAATGCCCGCAAGTAAACCTCGCGCAGCGTTCGCTCGTCGACGATTGAATCGACGTACATCCGGCCTGTTTCCTGCTCGTTGGCGGCAAAGTGCTTGAGCGATGTCCCCACGCCCTGACCTTGCACGCCTTCGATGATTGCCGCCGCCATTTCGCCCGACAGCACCGGATCTTCCGAGAGGTACTCGAAGTTGCGGCCCGCCAGCGGAGACCGCTTGAGGTTGACGCCCGGCCCGAGCACGATCTGGACCCCAAGTCGCCGCGCCTCGCGCCCGATCGCCGTGCCGACTTCACGACCGAGCTCGACATCCCACGACGAACCGAGCGCCGAAGCCGTCGGGAAACAGGTTGCCGGGACACTGCCCCCAAATCCCAACTCGGTGGACGTCGGCGCCTTTCGCACTCCCGACGGGCCGTCGGTCATCCAGATCGAGGGGACACCGAGGCGCTCGATCGGCTGCGTCGTCCAGGAGTCGCGTCCGACCGTCAATGCCGCTTTTTCCTCAAGCGTCATTTGGCGCACGATTTCGCGGGCACGGTTCCGGATCGTATCGGAAATGAGGCGTTCAGACATCGATTGTTCCCTCGCTGCTTCAACGTCGTGTGTCCTGGGCCGGCGCTTGGCCGGCGCTTGTTCGAATCCCGCGTGCGTATGGGTCAACGTAAACGAGCGGGCTATGTATGGAGTGGCTGTGGTGGAGTACGCTGGAGTCCACACAAACCGAATCGCTTCGGCAAAGGAGCTTGACCCATGGCTACAGGCATCGATCACGTCGTTATCGCCGTCAACGATCTCGATCAGGCGATTGCGGATTACACGTCGGCCGGGTTCACGGTCTCGCCCGGCGGCGAACATACGAACGCCGTCACCAAAAATGCGCTGATTGCGTTCGCCGCCGGCGGGTACTTCGAGCTGATCGCCTGGAACAAACCGGACGACACCGTCTGGTCGAAACGACTGCAAGCCGGCGAAGGATTCATCGACTTCGCCTTGCGCACCGCCGATCTCGATGCCGAAGTGGTCCGGTTGCGTGAGCAAGGGGTCGACGTACCCGATCCTGTACCCGGCGGCAGGAAACGTCCCGACGGTGAGATGGTGGAGTGGAAAACCTTGCGGCTCGATCCCGAACGCTACCCTTCCCTGCCGTTCTACTGCCATTCCACGAACGACCGCGCGCTGCGGGTTCCATTCGGTGACGCCACGCTCCACGCTAACGGCGCGATCGGGATCGATACGATCTTCATCGGCGTGAGCGATCTCGACCAGGCCGCCGCCGACTATGGCCTTGTGGCCGGAATCGCGTTTGAGGAAGAGCCGCACACGCAACCCGAGGCCAATCGCTGGCAATCGTTCAAGGTCGGAACCGTCACGATTACGCTGTTCGAATCGGAGGATAAGGACTCGGATCTGGCCCGTTCGATCGCGCGTCGCGGCGAGGCCCCGGTCGAGGTCACGCTCAGTTCGACCATGAGCGAAGGCTCGGCGATCGACCACAACCTTACCCACGGCGCCAAGCTCGCGATCCTGGCGCGAGCAGCTACGATCGAGGTCCCGGAATGGGAACAGGATGTGGACGCCTAGTCAGGCCAGCGTTTTCGTAGGGGAGGACCTGCGTGTCCTCCCGCATCAGGCGATTGCGCGGTGTTCCGTAACCATGCCAGGAAACGGGCGGATCACCGCTGCTTTGCGGTCGTCAAGGTGTCCTCCATGGCCGGGATCCTCACCTACGCCGGGTTGGCAGTCGGTACGCCCTCACCGTGCAAATAACCCGAACCGGGCCTCGTGGAGGCGGCTGTAGATACCGGCCAGTTCCACCAGTTCGTCGTGGCGGCCCTGCTCGGCGACCCCGGTCTCGTCGACGACCACGATCCGATCCGCGCCCTGGATCGTCGCCAGGCGATGCGCGATCACCAGCGTCGTCCGACCCTCCGCCAGCTCGGCCAGCGATTGCTGAATCGCGCGCTCGGTTTCGGTGTCGAGCGCCGAGGTCGCCTCGTCGAGGATCAGGATCGGCGGATTCTTGAGGAACATGCGGGCGATCGCCATCCGCTGCTTCTGCCCGCCGGAGAGCTTGACGCCACGCTCGCCGATCACCGTCTCCATCCCGGCCGGGAGACCGGCGATCACCTCGTCGAGCTTCGCCCGCCGCGCCGCCAGGGCGATCTCGTCGTCACAGGCGTCGAGCTTGCCATAGGCGATGTTCTCACGGACCGTGCCGCCGAAGAGGAAGACATCCTGCTGAACGATCCCGATCTCGCGCCGCAACGAGGCCAGCGTCATCTTCGAAATATCGATCCCGTCGATCGTGATCCTGCCCGAATCGATCTCGTAGAAGCGCGGTAGCAGTGAGGAGATCGTCGTCTTGCCCGCCCCGGAGGGGCCGACGAAGGCGATCGTCTCTCCCGCGTGGACAGTCAGGTTCAGGTTTTCGAAGACAGGCCGCCCCGGCGTGTACCCGAACGAGACATTCTCGTAACGGATCTCGCCGCGCAGGTTGGCGACCTCGATCGCATCCGGCGCGTTCCGGATGTCAGGCTCGGTTTCCAGCAGTTCGAGATAGCGTTTGAACCCGGCGATCCCCTTCGGATAGAGCTCGATGATCTGGTTGATCTTCTCGACCGGCCGGAAGAAGACGTTGACCAGCAGCAGGAAGCTGACGAACCCGCCGGGCGACAACTCGTCTTCCATCACGAACCAGGCCCCGGCGATCATCACCACGAGTTGGGTGAGGCGCATCCCGAGGTAACTCAGCGACATCGAGGCGGCCATGATCCGGTAGGCGTCGAGCTTGGTCGTGCGGTACCTGGTGTTGTCGCTGGCGAACAGGTCGCGTTCGTGATCCTCGTTGGCGAAGGCCTGGACGACGCGGATGCCGCCGACGTTCTCCTCGATCCGGGCGTTGAACTCCCCGACGCGCCCGAACAGGCTGCGCCAGGTGACCGCCATCCGGCCCCCGTAGCGTGTCGTCACGAAACCCGTGAAGGGGACGATGCAGGCCGTGATCAGGGCGAGTTGGGGGTTGATCGTGAACATCAGGGCGAAGGCCCCGATGAAGGTCATGATCGCGATGAAGGCGTCTTCCGGACCGTGATGGGCGACTTCGCCAATGTCCTCAAGGTCCTTGGTGATGCGCCCGACGAGATGCCCCGTTTTCTGGTTGTCGAAGAATCGGAACGAGAGTTTCTGGACGTGATCGAAGGATCGGCGCCGCAACTCGGTCTCAATGTTGATCCCGAGCATGTGACCCCAATAGGTGACGATCACCATCAGGCCGGTGTTGAGCAGGTAGATGAAGAGGAGCGCCCCCGAGGCGACGGCGATCAGTCCCCACTTGCCGCCCGGCAGGAGATCGTCGATGAACCAGGCCACCGCCAGCGGAAAGGCGAGTTCCAGCAATCCCGAAATCACGGCGCAGCCGAAATCAAGGTAGAACAACCGCTTCCACGGCGCGTAGTAGGCGTAAAACTGCTTCAGCAGGGACATTTGGCGTCACTTCATGGGACGGAGCGCATGACGGAGCGATTCTCGCACCAATCCATGATACGCGCAGATTCGTAGGGGTCGACACGGGGTCGACCCCTACGAGATGGCGTGATCGACAGCGTCATTCGGGTATGATGACGGGCAGGCTCCGCAGACCCGCACGCACAGGATGACTCGCCGTGAACCCGATCGAGTTCCAGAAGAAGTGGCTCGCCAACACGCGCAAGGAACGCACCGCCGCGCAGGAGCACTTCCTCGATCTCTGCGCCCTCGTCAACCACCCGACGCCGACCGACCTCGACCCGACAGGCGAGTTCTTCACCTTCGAGAAAGGCGCCTCCAAGCTGCGCGGCAGCCAAGGCTGGGCCGACGTCTGGTACCGGGGCCGTTTCGCGCTCGAATACAAAGGTCTGGGCAAGGACCTCAAAGCGGCCTACGACCAGCTCGCCCAATACAGGGAAGACCTCGAAAACCCTCCCTTGCTGATCGTCTCCGACCTCAACCGGATCGAACTTCACACTAACTTCACGGGCACCGTCAAGCACATCTACGAGGTCTCGCTGTCGACGATCGCGGACCCGGAAAGCCTGCGCGTGCTGACAGCGGCCTTCTTCGATCCCGAATCGTTGAAACCGACGCAAACCGTGCGAGCCGTGACCGAAGCGGCCTCTCGCCACTTCGGCGCCCTCGCCAGCGGACTGCGTAGCCGCGGAGCCGACCCCCGCGAAGCTGCCCACTTCCTGATGCAATTGCTCTTCTGCCTCTTCGCCGAGGACATCGGGATTCTGCCCAACAGGGTCTTCTCGAAGCTGCTCGACTTCGTGGCGAAGTATCCGGCCCGCTTCGAGCATCACGTCAGGGAGCTGCTCAACGCGATGGCCACCGGCGGCGAGTTCAACATGGAAATCGTGCCGCACGTCAACGGCGGGCTGTTCAGCCGCGTGCAGGTGTTCGAGCTGACCGCCGCCGAAATCGCGATTCTGGCCGAATCGGCGCGGATGGACTGGTCGTCAATCGAGCCCGCCATTTTCGGAACGCTGTTCGAGCGCTCGCTCGATCCCGCGAAGCGGGCCCAACTCGGGGCACACTACACCGGGCGCGGCGACATCGAGCGCGTCGTCGACCCGGTCGTGATGACGCCCTTGCGCCGGAAGTGGGACGTCGTCCGCGCCTCTATGGACGCGTTGCGACAGCAGGCCGAACAAGCGCTCACGGCCCAGTCGCGACGGACCGTTCAGGCGAAACTGGCGACAACCCAGAGCGCCTTTCTCCAGAAACTGGCGGCGGTCAAGGTCCTCGATCCGGCGTGCGGTTCCGGGAACTTTCTCTATGTGGCGCTGGAGCGGTTGCTGGCGCTGGAAAAGGAGGTGATCAAGCACGGAGCCGAGGCGGGACTCTCGACCCGGATGCCGGGCGTCGGTCCGGGGCAACTGCTGGGGATGGAGATCGACCCCTTGGCGCGGGAACTGGCCCAGGTCGCGATCTGGATCGGGTACCTGCAGTGGATGATCGGCAACGGCTTTGGCTGGAAGGAACCCGTCCTGGAACCGCTGGAAACGATCCGCCTCCAGGACGCGCTCATCACCGAAACGCCCTCAAATGTCATTCCGCCGGGAGGCGCCAGCCGACCCGAGGAATCTCTCGCCGCGGCGACCCAACCCCGTTTCACCGAAACGCCCTGGCCGAAGGCCGACTACATCATTGGCAACCCGCCCTTCCTGGGCGGCAACAAGGTACGCCAGGAACTCGGTGATGAATACATCGAAACGCTGTTTCAGGTTTACAACACCCGAGTGCCCGGGTTCGCCGACCTCTGCTGTTACTTCTTTGAAAAGGCCCGGGCACAAATTGAAGCGACCGATGCAAACCGAGCAGGGTTGCTTGCAACGAACTCAATTCGCGGCGGTGCAAGTCGAGAGGTGTTGAAACGTATCAAGAGATCGGGCGACATATACATGGCATGGTCTGACGAGCCATGGATTCTCGATGGTGCAGCGGTTCGCATATCGATTGTTGGTTTCGACGATGGCGCCGAATCGGTCAAAATGCTCAACGGGTTTCCAGTATTGGACATCAACGCCGACCTCACTGGAGACACAGACGTTACCGACGCGCACAATCTGCACGAGAATCACGGGATTGGTTTCTTTGGCACCACAATGAAGGGGCCGTTCGACATCGACAATGAAGTCGCTCAGTCAATGTTGAATCAACCTCCAAATCCGAATGGGCGACTGAACACAGATATTGTGAAACGATTTGCAAACGGTTTTGACATCGTGCGAAGGCCTCAGAATCGATGGATCATCGACTTCGGCGTGGACATGCCATTGGAACAAGCGGCGCTCTATGAGAAGCCGTTCGAGTACGTTGAGACGAATGTCAGGCCACTTAGAATTGGACATCGTGAAAGCGTGCAAGCGAACAAATGGTGGTTATTGGCGCGACACTCACCGGAGATGCGCAACGCCATTGAACCGTTGGAACGATACATAGACACAGCCCGTGTGGCCAAGTACAGACTGTTCATGTGGATGGGGGCTGACGTTCTACCTGACGGTCAGATTATTCTCTTCGCACGGGAGGACGATTATTTCTTCGGTGTGCTCCACTCCAGAGTTCACGAGATGTGGTCGTTGCGGATGGGCACATCGCTGGAGGATCGCCCACGATACAAGGTGACCACCTGCTTCGAAACTTTCCCCCTGCCGTGGCCACCGGGCAGCGAACCGGTCGACGATCCCCGCGTCGTCGCGATCGGCGAGGCCGCGGTCCGGCTCGACGACCTGCGCCGCAACTGGCTCGACCCCGAAGGCGCAACCGGGACCGAGCTGAAAAAGCGAACCTTGACCA
>JACCUV010000351.1 GCA_013698495.1 Chloroflexia bacterium | reverse complement strand
CGACGTGCGCGCCTTCCTCCGGCGCCTGGCCGAACGTTGACCTGAGAATTGACTTCCCCGCTCCCGCTGTCCTCATGACCGACGCCGACGATCCCTCACTGTCGGACCTCCTTGGCCGTTTCCGCCTCACCCCCGTCGAACGGCGTGACTTCCTCAGCACGGACTCCGAGGCGACCCTGGCAAAGGTACGTTTATTCACGGCCGCGGCTGTCTACTTTAACGCCGCCGCCGTAGCGGAGTACGGCGGTCGCCGCGGCCCGACCCGCGGCCTGGAACTGGTTGAACAGGTCATCGGCGACACATTCCAGAGCTACGGAGGTGTAGACCCGCACCCGGCGACGTTCGACAAAGCGGCGATGCTGCTGCGAGGAATCACCGCCGTCCACCCGTTTCAAGACGGCAACAAGCGCACGGGGTTCCTTGTCGCTGCGTACTATCTCGACTTGACGGGCGACCCCTTCCCCGATCACTTCGCCTTCGATGAGGCGGAGACGCTGTGCATCCGCGTCTCAGCGGGAGAATTGCGCCATATCGAACGCATCGCCGCCGAGCTGGAGCGGTTATGGACTGAAACTGAACAAGGTTGATCCTCTCGTCACCCACCAAGCCATAATCCCGCAACTATTCCCTCAGGGATATCCGCCTGATTCCGGACTCGGCTACATCCCCAATTGGGGGTAAGCCGCCATGCCACGAGCGCATTACCGGCGGTATGATTTGTCCATGAGTTCGACGATCCGCGACCCTTCCACTCCTAACATCGAACCGGCGTCACAAGACGACATCGTCGCCGCGGCGTATGTCTACCAGGCTGCGGCCGAGGCGCTCTCCGAGCAATTCCGCGCCCGGAATCCGTGGACGAACAGCGCCGCCCGCGCCGAGGATTTGCAACTGGCGATCCGGACACTGGCGACGCTCCGCGCCAGCGACGACCGCTCGGTGATCGTGGCCCGGGACCAGCATGAAATCATTGGCCTGACCGCTGTCCAGATCCAGCATCCCCACGCGCACATCGCGTTCTACTTCGTCCATCCCACTGCCCAGAACAGGGGCGTCGGGCGTCAATTGCTCGACCGCATCCGCGACGTTATCGACCAATCCGGCGCGACGGTCACGACGCTGGCCTCGTCGCGCGATCCGAAAGCCTGGCAGCGGTACCTCCGCTTTGGTCTCTATCCGGGACCGCCCCTGTTGCCGTTTCGAGCCGTGAATCCGTCCTTCCCGGGAACCATCCCTGAAAACCGTGATCTCGCCAACCGGCCAATCACAAGCAATGACCTCGACACAATTGCCGAACTGGACCGGGAGGTGCGCGGCGCCGATCGTCGGGAACGCATCGGACAATGGCTCGCAGAGGGGAGCGTCGGCTCGATCGTCAATGAGCGAGTGAGCGGCGCGGCAATCGGCTACGCGCTGGTCACGATGGGTCCCCATCACGGGCAAATCGGCCCTGTCGTCTCGACATCCCTCGAACACTTCTCGTACCTGCTCGATCTCGCCCTGTACGTGGCCGGGACGGTCCCGAATCCGCACAAGCGACCATGGCGAGTGGATCTCTCGGCCCGCAATCATCTCGCGATCGGGACGCTGCTTGACGCGGGCTTCTCCGCCGAGAATCTGGTCAACTGGTTCGAATCCGACCCAATTGGAAAGTGGGACAGGTACATCTTCCGCGACGAAGACGAACTGTAAGGTTCGTCCAAAGCAGAAAGGATCACCTCGTGCTCGATATTAGCTTCTATCGCTCCGCAACTAACAAGTGGATCTTCGGGGTCTGCGGCGGAATCGCGGAGAAACTCAACGTTAACCCGATGTGGGTGCGGCTCGGCGTGTTGCTCATCGCAATCCTGCCGGCTGGCCTCAGCATTCCGCCGATGGTGCTGATCTATGTCGCGCTGGCCGTACTGCTGCCAAACCAGGGAGACGCGCCGCTCGATTTTGATTGAGAATGTCTTGAGCGCAGAATCTCCTCCAACTCACGCGAACCTGGACGAGCCAGAGTTCATGACCAGAATCGAAAACTTCACTCTAACTGCAGGTTTGCTGCAGATTTCGGGAGCTTGCGGCAAGATAAAATCAGCGAATGTGGAGTAGTTCGTCCGACACTGCTTCGTTAGCCGCCTCCCGATTAGGCACAGGGCCGCGATGTTCGCTCCCTCCTGCGTCGCGCGGGTCACAAATTTCTTGCGGACGGTCACGATGGATCGCTCCTGCCAGGGCATGCTGCCTCCCTCCTTTCGGGAGGCAGCATGCCCTACTGAAGTGTTACCCATGTATCCGAACGTGTGTTACCCATGTTCCCGGTCTAAAAACTTCGTCGGAATGAAAAGAGGCCGCTGTCGCTCCCGGCAGAATGACAATTCACGGGCCAAGCGAGAACTCATAGCGTGCATGGTATGCTCACGACGCCGGGCAGCGTTGCCGTTTGTCGGAGCATACGAATACACTCGGTTCCTTGGAGTTCGCTCACGTCCAAACTGTCGCCGAAAGGAATCGCCGGATCATGGCGTCCCTCGCCTCACCGTCACCGCGCATCCCCGCCGCGCTGACCGTCACCTGTATGGATTGTGGCGCCGTGCACGGGGCGGAACACGCGGTCTCGATCTGTCTCGCGTGCGGCGGCTTGCTCGACGCCAACATCGACCTCTGCCAGCGACTCACCCCAGCCGATTTCGTTGCGGAACGAGGGTCGATCGAAGCACAATCGGGAGTCTGGCGGTTTCGCAAGCTCCTCCCTCCCATATCTGTAGACAGGATCGTGACCCGGCACGAGGGCAACAACCCGCTCTTCCACGACCAGCGATTGGCCGACTACGCCGGGCTTAGCGGCGGCCAATTCGCGATCAAGCACGAGGGCCACAACCCCACCGGGTCGTTCAAGGACCGTGGCATGACCGTGGCCGTCAGCCATGCCAACACGATCGGCGCGCGCGTCATTGCTTGCGCTTCGACCGGCAACACCTCCGCCGCGCTTGGCTCGTACGCAGCCTCTGCTGGCATCCCCGCCCTCGTCCTGATCCCGGAAGGCAAGATCAGCGCCAGCAAGTTGAGCCAGACGATCGCCTACGGCGCGACCGTGGTCCACGTCGAAGGCGACTTTGACGTCGCGCTCAAGCTGCTGCGGGAGCTAATCGGCAGCTTCGACGTGTACCTCGCCAACTCGGTGAACCCGTTCCGCCCCGAGGGCCAGAAAACGATCGTTTTCGAGATTCTGGATGATCTCGAGTGGCAAGTCCCTGACGTGATCGCCTTGCCCGGCGGCAACCTCGGGAATACCGCCGCGTTCGGCAAGGCGCTTTCCGAGGCATACCAGGTCGGGCTGATCTCGAAACTGCCGCAACTCGTCACGGTCCAGGCGGCCGGGGCCGCCCCCTTTGCGGCGTACTACGAGAGCGGTTTCGACCAGTACGAACCGGTTCAGGCCGAGACGATTGCGACCGCGATCAAGATCGGCGATCCGGCCAGCCTCGCCCGCGCCCGGCGTTCGATCGAGCTCACCGGCGGGATCGTCACCAGCGTCCCGGACGACGACCTGCTCGACGCCAAGGCGCTGATCGACCGGATCGGGATCGGCTGCGAACCGGCCTCGGCGGCCTCGCTCGCCGGTGTCCGCAAACTCGTCGCCAGCGGTGAAATCGCGCCCGACGCGACCGTCGTGGGCGTGGTCACGGCCAGCATCCTCAAGGACACCGACGCGATCGTTGGCTACCATCTGCACGACGACGACGCCGGTCAGCGGCGCGAATTCGCCAACCGCCCGATTTCGATTCCGGCGACGCTCGATGCCCTGAAGAAAGTGCTGGACGATGCGGTTCACGGTTAAGGCGCCCGCGTCGTCGGCCAATCTCGGTCCTGGATTCGACGCGATCGGGATCGCGCTGGACTTGTGGAACACGGTCACGATCGACACCGAGGGTCCCGCCGGGCAGGTGACAAACACCGGTCCGGAAGCGGCTTTGCTGGAAGGCGTCGACAACCTGACGATAGCGGCGATGGAAATGCTGACGCGCGACGTGAAGCGCGATTTGCCGCCGTTCTCGATTGTTGCCGACACCCACATCCCTGTAGCGCGCGGTCTGGGTTCATCGGCGGCGGCGCTCGTGGCCGGCCTGGTCGCGGCGAACCGGCTGCTCGATTTGGGACTAACGACGGATCAGCTCTTCAAATACGCCTGGCGGATGGAGGGACATGGCGACAATGTCGGCGCCGCCCTTTATGGCGGAGTTGTGCTGGCCGTCCCGAGCGTCAACCATGCGACCCTCCTGTGGCAGGGCGAGGAGCTGGGCTTGACGACGGTGGTCTTCGTCCCGGAAGCAACCGGCGCGACCTGGGCGGCGCGTGCGGCGCTGCCGAACGACATCCCCCACGCCGACGCGGTCCTCAATGTGGCGACGGCGGCCGGCCTGGCGATCGGCCTGAAAACGGCCGACCACGAATTGATCGCCGCCGGAATGCGGGACATGCTCCACGAGCCGTACCGGGCCCGCCTCTTCCCGCACCTCGACGCGCTGAAGGCGACGGCGCGGGATCACGGCGCGATCGGGGCCGCCTTGAGTGGGGCGGGGCCATCGGTACTGGCGTTGGTCCCGCCGGACCGTGCGGACGATGTGGCCGAGGCGTTCGCGACCGCCGCAATGAGGCTGGTCGTGCCCGGCCGCGTCGCCCACCTCGCGCCGGTCGCCGAGGGTGTTCAAGTCGAAGAGGAGTAGTCCAGGTGTCACTCAAGGATGCAATTGTCCAGGTGCTCGGCGAGGCCGATGGGCCACT
>JACCUV010000330.1 GCA_013698495.1 Chloroflexia bacterium | reverse complement strand
GAACAAGGTGATCCCGACCGGGTACATGTGCGGCGAAGTCAAACAATTGCATATCCAGGCAATGCAGCAGCGGCATGGAATCGTGCCGGTTTGACGATGACCAGCCTGGACGCAACCAACGTTCCATTGCACGAGCTGGTGCCGGGGATACGTGTGCACGAGATCGTCACCGCTTCGATACCTGGGCATGTGTCAGAGTTACTCGTACACGCCGCATCGTCGCGCTCGAGTGTCATTCCGTTCGGAGGCAAGCGCAGCATCGCCACCGGCAACCGGATTGAGGCGGCGCACTATGGACTCGATTTAACCGGTTTGCGAGGTGTGATCGCCTACGAGCCTGCCGATTTGACGATCTCGGTGTGGGCCGGCACGCCCCTGGCGGAGCTTCAGGCTGTGCTGGGAGAGCACGGACAGGAAATCCCGATCGACGCCCCTCACCCTGACCAGACGACGATCGGGGGTCTCGTCGCCACCGGTTTCGCCGGTCCCCGTCGCCTGCGCTCGGGTTCGTTGCGCGATCTGCTGATAGGCTGCGCGTACGTGCGTGGCGATGGCCTGGCGGCCAAGGCTGGCGGCATGGTCGTGAAAAACGTGAGCGGATTCGAGATTCCCCGATTCCTGCACGGATCGTGGGGCGCGCTGGCGGTGCTGACGTCGGTGAATCTCAAGGTCACGCCCCGGCCGCGGACGGAAGGCACAGTAGTTGGCGCTTTCCCCGACATTGCGACGGCCACGAATGCCGGTCATGCACTGATTGCATCTAACCAGGCTATCCAGGCGTGCGTTGCGTTCAGGCGAGGGCGGGTGTTCGCGGTTGCGGTGCGGGCGATGGGTCGAGCCGCGGCCGTGAACGAGACGATGACCTCGACCGTAACGGCAGTTGGCGACTCAGTCGAGCACCTGGAAGGAAATCAGTCGATGGAATTCTGGCAGGAGCTTGTCAATCGTTTCGCCGAGAACCCTGACAGGATCGTGCTGGCGATCGGCGCCCGGCCACGCGACATCGCCACACTTGCTGCCGAAGTGGATTCGGTATTTGGCGAGATGGATGGGGTAGAGACGATGGTTTCGCCGGGTCTCGGCGTGATGCGCGTCTCGTTGCCCGCGCCAGACGACGGCGTTGGCCCCATGATCGAAGCCATTGTTTCGATCGCCACCGACCATGGCGCCTCTTGGGTGCTGGAGTCCGCGCCGCCGTCACTGCGGTCCTTGGCGCCGCCCTGGGGGCCGGTTCCGGAAGGAGTCGATCTGATGCGATCGGTCAAGCGGGAGTTCGATCCGGCGGGCATCCTGAATCCCGGACGACTCTTCGTGTAGCGCAGCGAGTTCCAGTGTCGAGCATGGCGCTGGACCGACCTTAAACGGAAATGCGTGGTCATGTCAGTTTCAATTGTCGATCTCGTGCGACAAGGATTCTCGGGCGACGATGTCCCCGACGACGATCTGTTGCGGGCATGTGTCCACTGCGGCATGTGCTTGCCAACCTGCCCGACGTACCGGTTGACGGGTGAGGAGGCGTCGTCGCCACGGGGACGCCTTTGGCTGATGCGGTCTGTCGCCGATGGTCGGCTGGATCTGCTCGATCCCGAATTCGATGAGCAGATGTACCAATGCCTGAATTGCCGGGCGTGCGAGGCGGTCTGCCCATCTGGCGTGCACTACGGACCACTCGTGGAGGCGTCCCGGGCGCAACTGGAGCAGCATCGGCCGCGTCCGCTGTGGCAACGAGTTGGGCGCAAGGTGGGGCTGGATGTTCCGTTCTCGCGGGTTGGCCGGATGCGGGCGATGGTCAACGCGCTCCGACTCTATCAGCGGTTCGGATTGAGTACAGCATTGCGCAAGACCGGGCTGCTCCGCTTGTTGCGGTTTGAGACACTGGAGGCGATGCTGCCGCAAATATCTCAACCACCCCTTGTCTCCGGCGAGGAATCGTGGACGCCAGGGATTGTGGACGACCACGTCGTCCTCTTCAATGGCTGCATCATGAGCACGGTCTTCTCTAACGTCAACCGCGCCACGGGGCGGGTGCTTGCTCACAACCGCGTGGCGGTCACCGTGCCAGCCGCGCAGCAGTGCTGTGGTGCACTGCACGTTCACTCAGGGATGATGAATGAGGCCAGAAAGCTGGCGCGCACGAACATCGAGGCGTTCGAAGGCGACGGCCAATCGCCGATCGTCGTGACCGCCGCCGGGTGCGGGGCCGCGCTCAAGGAATACGGATTCCTGCTCAAGGACGATCCTGTCTACGCCGAGCGTGCGGCCGCATTCACCGCTCGCGTACAGGATGTAACGGAGTACCTCGGCAATCGTGAACTCGTGGCCCCAACACACGAGGTCAAGGGCACGGTCACCTATCAGGAGCCGTGTCACCTGGTGCATGCCCAGCGGATCAGCGTCCAGCCGCGTGCGTTGTTAGGTCAGGTTCCGGGTCTTGAACTCGTGGAGATGAAGGAATCGTCGCTGTGTTGCGGGAGCGCCGGCATCTACAACATTATTCGCAAACGAATGGCTGATGAACTCGGCGATCGCAAGGCGGAGAATGTCGTTGCGACCCATGCCGATACTGTTGTCACCGCCAATCCAGGGTGTCACATGCAGTTGCGCACGTCGCTCCGGCGGAAGGGTTCGGCGATGCCGGTGCGGCACATTGTCGAGCTCCTCGACGAGGCCTACGGTGGTCAGGCGAACGAACCACACCAATCGTCCGTGCGGTGAGAATTTCTGGTGACAGCAACCCCACTGATTCTGAGCGACCGGCGATAGGTGATTCCCCCAACATCGACGGGCGGACAGACCTGTGCCACGTCCTGCCAGACCCGGTGTGCGACCGGCCGTCCGCTCCTGCGATCGACGACTCGGGATTGTAGTCTCGCTCCGCCATTTGCCGGTAGCACCTTGTCGGAGACTGAAGATTCCTCTTGCGTCGGAATGACAACTTCTGGATTGATGTGCAATGGTTCAAACGCGTGGAACGAGCACTAACTGTCGTGGTCGTCGTCGGCGATGGGGAACCTGATCAACGCGGTGGTGCCGACCGCGCTTGAGGTGATGGTGAATGTGCCCTT
>JACCUV010000301.1 GCA_013698495.1 Chloroflexia bacterium | reverse complement strand
TCAGTCGGCGACGATCGCGAGGCCAACGCTTTCGCGCTCCTCGGCCGGCGTGACCCGGAAGTGGTCCATCGTCAGGCACTCGGTCGGGCACCAGTCCACGCAGAGCCCGCAGCGGATGCACGAGCGTTCGTCGATCACCATCGCCGCCGCGAACGGCCCGAGTTCGGCACGGGCCATTTCGGCCAGCTCGACATCGTTGTCGATGCTGTAGATACGGTCCGGCGAAATCATTTCGATGCACTGGTGCGGGCACACATCGCCGCAACTGTTGCAGAGGATGCAGCGGTTGCCATCGATGAAGATGTTGAGCTGGCATTGCAGACAGCGCTTGGCTTCCTCGAATCCGATCGGTTTGGTGTAGCCCAGTTCGGATTCGAGGGTGTTGTCCATGGTCCCGATGCCACGCTCGGGCACCGGCAACATCGGCATTCCCTGGCGACCGACGCCGGCGTAATCATCGCCCCAGACGAGACGGCGGCTCATCGCCGTCATCGACCACTCGGCGACGCCCTCTGAGAGCAGCGAGTTCGGAGTCGAAACGAACTCGGTGGGAACGCGCGTGATTTCCATTTCCTTCTTCTTCGGCTTGGCGCCGCGCAGCTCCTGGTCGATCAGGTCTGCGACGCGTTTACCTTCGCCGATCGAGGAGATGAAGTTGGTGGGATTGATCACATAGTCGCCCGCGGCCCAGATGTTGTTGACCTCGCTCTTGAGGTTCTGGTCGAGCAAGGGCACGCCGCGCCGGTCGGTTTTGGCGAACATCTCGCCGAGGAAGTGGTTGTCCTGCTTTTGGCCGATCGCTGTGATCACCATGTCGCATGAAATCAGGAAATTTGAGCCCTCGATCGGCATTGGACGGCGGCGTCCGGATGCGTCCGGCTCGCCAAGCTCGTTCTTCTGCATCTCGATCGCGATCACGTTGCCATCTTCGTCGCCGAGGACGCGAGTCGGCGTGACCATGTACATGATCTCGACGCCCTCTATTTCGGCTTCCTCAAGTTCGAGTTCCTCAACCGGGATTTCGTTGACCGTGCGGCGATAGGTCATCACCGAGCGCTCGGACCCGAGGCGCAGGACCGTGCGCACGCAGTCCATTGAGGTGAATCCTCCACCGACCGTGACGACCCGCTTGCCGACCCAGACATCCTTCTGACCCAGCGACACATCTTCGAGGAACTGGAGACCGGAGACGACACCCTTGAGGTTTTCGCCGGGGATGTCCATGAGGCTCGCCACCTGGCAGCCAGCGGTGAGGACAACGGCATCATTGTTGGCGGCGAGGTCGCTGAGGTGCACGTTCTTGCCGACATCGGTGTTGTAGTGAATGCGAACCCCGAGATCGGTGATCAACGAGACCTCTTCAGCAATCACGTCGCGCGGCAGGCGCCATTCCGGCACACCTGTCCACATCACGCCGCCGGGCACCGGGAATCGCTCGTAGATGTCGACTTCGTACCCCTTGCGGGCGAGCTGGCGGGCGGCGGTCAACCCGCAGACGCCGGCTCCGACGATCGCGGCGGTTTGGCCGTTTGGGGGAGGCGCGAGTTCACGGCGGGTTTCACCGCGATAGTCGGCGGCCACCCGCTTGAGGTAGCAGATGCCGATCGGGGCATCGACTTCCTTGCGGCGGCAGGCGTCTTCGCACGGTCGGGCGCACATCCGGCCGAGGCAACCGGGAAAGACGTTGTGCTCGCGATTGAGTTCGAAGCTGTCGGCGTAGCGTCCATCGGCGATCAGGGCGATGTAGCGCGAGATGTCGGTGTGCGAGGGGCAGGCCGTCATGCACGGAATGTTATCCGAGAACCATTGCGGATCGCCGGTGTAGATCGGATAGCGCTTGCCGTGGCGAATCGTGAATGGCGAGAAGAACGAGGCGTCGACGAAAGCGAGCAGGCGAATGCGCCGGCTGTCCTCGACGTCGATTTGGTCGTAGCCTTGCCCGGCGATGCCGAGGGAGGCGAGTTCGGAGGTGGTCAGCCCGACTTCGGACGAATCCATCGCGCGGAAGCGATCGGCCGGGGCGCCGCACGATGGACAATCGTCTGGCGGGGCCGCGCCTTCGTGGATCCAGCCACAAACTTTGCATCGGAACATGCGTGGATCTCCGGTGGTTCGTCGATTCTATCGTGGACCGTTCGGGAAGGCTCGAAAGCGAGCCGAACCGGCCTCACTCCGCATGAACGGAGACATCTCGAAGTATACGCGTGTGACCTGACCGATGTAGAACGCGACTCCACGACCGGGGCATGACTGCCGCACCGCGATGCAAACCGGTTGGTAAAGCGTCCAATCCTGGTCGACAACGCGGCAAAATATGGACCGGCGGGTGGGGTCGTACACCTTGCGTCGGCGACCTGGAGAAGCGAACTTATCATCGAGGTTGCCGATCAGGGGCAGGGCATTCCGAAAGACGAGATTCCATTCATCTTCGATCGGTTCCGACGCGTCGACAACGCGCCGCGTCGCCAGCGAGCCGGCACTGGCTTGGGATTGGCGATCGCCAAAATCATCGTCGACGCTCACAGTGGCAGGATCGAAGTTCATAGCGGGTTTGGCGAGGGGATGCAGATGCGGATCTATTTGCCACTCGACCCGTCTGGGCGGTCGCGGGCGGCCGTCAGGCCGATCGCGAGAGCGTTGGAGCTGGCCCCCGGTCAACGCGCCACCGAGTGAACGCCACCATCACCTCGGACTCCAAGGGTTCCGCTATCCCGGACTCATCACCAAGGGGGCCCAACTGGTAGTGGCCGCACATGTGTAAGCTATGTCTCCAGCCTAGAGCGGGCGTCACAAAGGTTGACGAGCTAGGCGGGAGACGGGCGGAGCAAGCTCCGCAGCCCTACCAAGACGGTAGGCGTCAACAATTTCGCGATCCGCTTTAGGCTGGAGACAGAGCTGACACATGTGCGGCCACTACCAGTTTGGCCCCCTTGGTGATGAGTCCGGGATAGCGGAACCCTTGGAGTCCGAGGTGATGGTGGCGTTCACTCGGTGGCGCGTTGACCGGGGGCCAGCTCCAACGCTCTCGCG
>JACCUV010000292.1 GCA_013698495.1 Chloroflexia bacterium | reverse complement strand
CTCTCGCTCTCGATCTTCCCGGCGAACGGCGGGTTGGCGAGGATCACGTCGTACCGCTGACCGGGATACTGACTGCCCTTCGTCATCGTGAGTGGATTGAAGTAGCCGATCCGCGCCTTCTCCAACTGGTGCAGGTAGAGGTTCATGATCGCCAGCTTCACCATGTTGGCGTCGTTGTCGTAGCCGGTGAAGGCGTGCTCCTCCAGGAACGTCCACTGCGACGCCGAGAGCAGGCCGCCGTCGAGGTCGCCGCGCTCCAGGTCGGCCGGTCGGGTGTGCTCTCGCAGGATGTGGTTGTAGGCCTTGACCAGGAATCCTCCCGTGCCGCAGGCGGGGTCGATGACGCGCTGGTTGGGCCGCGGATCGACCATTCGCACGATCAGGTCGACGATGTGGCGGGGCGTGCGGAACTGCCCGTTGGTGCCCGATTGCGACAGCTTGCTGAGCAGGTACTCGTACATGTCGCCCTTGAGGTCACGGCCGTCGCGTCCGCTGAGGTCGATGGAGTGGATGCCGGTGATGACCGACTTGAGGGTGGGGCGGTCGTAGATCTTGAGGTTGGCGTTGCGGAACAGCTCCCTGCCGGTCTGCGAGAGGCCCGGTAGCTCGTGCAGCTTTTCGATTGCGCCGCGCAGCGAGTCGAACAGTTCGTCGCTGGTGAGCGTAACGAAGTTGCCCCAGGCGTAGCGTGCCCATTCGTCCCTGAAGATCGGCTTGTAGTCGCGCTGGATGACGGAATACTGCTCGTCGCGTTCGGACAGCAGCCGCAGGAAGAGCAGGTAGGAGAGCTGCTCGATGGAGTCCATCGGGTTGTTGACGCCGCCCGCCCACAGGGTGTCCATCCACCGGTCGACCCTGGAGCGCATCCCCGACGAGAAGAAGTTCTCGTTCGGCGTCTCGGTCAGGATCGTCGCCTGCGCGGTGTTTTCGGTTACTGCCATGTGCTGCTATTCCCCATCGAATTGCCGTCAAACGTTACGATATCGTCGCCCCAAAACCCGTCATTCTGAGCGACTGCGAAGAACCTCCCTGCGAAGCGCACGGCAGCTTGCTGTCGCATCATCCCGTTACACCTCTCTTCTGCGCTTCGCGCAGCGGCTTCGCCGGGGGGCCTTCGACACGGAGCCTTCGGCTCCGGCTCAGGATGACGGTATTTTTACGTGCCATTCGTCAGTCAACCGTTCCCCTATTGTCCAATTCGGAACGCCTGTCTCGTTGCCTGGAACAGCGGTGATTGACGCAACGTCTCAAAGACTCGCTCCCGGTCGCTGAACTTCGCGATTGCCGATAAGCCGCCCAGGCGCTGAAACAGGCTTTTGCTGAACAATTCGCTGTACTGTTCGTTCTCGAATGCCTCGAATGAGCTCAGGTCTTCGCTGACCAGTGCCGCGGTTGCTCGCAGCAGCTTCTGCTCGGTGTAGCGCAGGTTGTATTGGGCGGCGATGGATTCGACCGTATCGGAAATGACCTCTTCCTTCGTCGGCATCTTGCGCTTGCCGAGCGCATCGTAGACGAAGGCCGCTGTCGGCGCGGGTACACCGTACGACACGACCAGCTTGTCGGGCGAATAGTAATGCTCTGGCCGGTTCAGGAAGCGTTCCCGCATGATCGTCTCGACCGCGTCGTCATCCTCGTTGGCGACCGCTTCGGCGAGATCGGCGTTCTCATCGGCGAACGTCTTGATGTCCTTCTCGAACGATCCCCGGAAGGTCATCACATCGACCTTCTCGCCGTCCGGCCCGACAATCCGCACCTCCTGGGTGAGCATCTTGTCGACGCCCTCCCAGATTGGAATCTCCCGCTTCGCCTGTTCCTCGTCGTCGGGAGTGAGGTCGTATTCGCCGCCATCATCTTCGATGGTCCGGGGTCTTGTCCCGCCCTGACCGAGCTTCGGGCGCGGTTTTGGCACGGAGAGCGGCACGGAGTAGTCGTATTCCTCCTCGAAATACTCGGCCACCGCGCAGAAGTCGAGCAGGAAGAAGCGTTCCTTCCGATATTCGGTATTGCCGACCGTGAAGGTGTACAGTCTCGTGCCCCGCCCCTTGATCTGGATGTATTCGGTGGGCGAGAAGATCGGTCGCATCAGCACGACGTTGAGCAGGTCGCGACAGTTGTAGCCGGTCGAGAGCATGTCGACCGACACGGCGACTCGCTCCTGCCGCTTGCCGTCGCGGAAGTCCTTGGCGATGGCGGAGGCGTCCTGCACGCGGGAGGTGATCGTCACCGCCAGCTCCGGCTGCAGCTCGTTCAGGATCTTGGTGAGCTCGGTCGCGTGGGGCTGGTTGACCGCAAAGATGATCGACTTGCCGAGTTTGCCGGTGGGGTCGTATTGCGCCTGATCGAGAAAGGTCTGGCACATCACCCGGTTGCGCTCGGGCGTGAAGACCTTGCGCTCGAGATCGCGAATCTTGAACGTCTCCTCCTGCTCGTTGATCGTCACCGTCCAGCCCGCCTTCGACAGCGCCTCGGTGGTGATCTCGGAGCGGCAGTCGATGATCTTCGGCAGGCAGAGGAACGGCCCCTCCGGGTCCTTTACCGCATCGATGATGTCGTACCGGAAGCTTGGCTCGCCGGGCTTGCAGTCGAAGTAGGTGTAGGTGTCCCGCAACTGGCGGATTTCGAGCGCCTTGGGGTCTTCCGTCGCGAGCTTGTCAACATCGATATTGTTCAGGTATGCCTTCGGAGTCGCGGTCAGACCGATCCGGGTTGCCTGGAAGAATTGGACAGCCTCGCGGGCGTCACCGTAGATCGAGCGGTGCGCCTCGTCATTGATCACCAGATCGAAGTAGAACGGCGTGAACTCCTCACGATACCGCCGATCCACCATCAGCGACTGGATCGTGGCCACGACCACCGACGATCCCTCGACCTCCCCACGGCGGCGGGCGGTCTTGTAGATCACCGGCTTGTACTCGGGAAGAATCTGGTTGAACTCCTCCATCGTCTGTTTGGCAAGCTCGATCCGATCGACGATAAACAGCACGCGCTCGGCGTTGCGCGTCTTGAGAAATCGGCGGATCATCGCCGCGCAGAGCAGGGTCTTGCCAGTGCCGGTCGCCATCTCCAGCAGGAACTTGCGCCGGTTGTCGTCGTCGAAGCCTTTCGCGACCGTGTTCATCGCCGCGATCTGGTAAGTCCGAAGCGAAACGTCCGGGGACAGCGCGTGCAGGTAATCGGATTGCACGATCTCGGTCTGCAACGGTCTCGGCGGTTGCAGATTTTTCAGCCGGAGCCGTTGCAGGTCATCGCGTGATGGAAACCGCTCGATGCGATGGGCGTCCCGTTCATCCCTGCGCTCGTAGTTCCAGAACCAGTGATCGGTCCCGTTGGACAGGAGGATGAACGGCGCATTGCGCGTCTCCGCATAGCCGCGAGCCTGATCCCTGGCGTCGTAGGGATCGAGATCCTCGCGCTTGGCTTCGAGCACGCAGGTCACCCGACCGAGGTCGTCGATGAGGAGATAATCGGCCCGCCCAGAAGCGTTATGCTGCTCGAACCGCACCTGTTGCGAGTCCTGAAGGTCCCAGCCGCTGGCCTCCAGCGCCTTGTCGATCAGGATTCGGGCGGAAGCCTCGGATTGAAAAACGGCCATGACAGGATTCCCGGTGCGCGGTGAGCTTCGACATAGGGCTATACGATGACTACATTACACCAGAGTACCGGGTTAGGGACTGGCCGATCACCGCCCGGCGACGTGGTCCCAGGCGGAGAGGTCGTGGTCGGGCATCTCGGCGAGGGCGACGATCGCGAAGGTGAGCACCTCGCAGCCTGGCTCCAGGTGGCCGCCCTTCGCGACCCTGTCGTCGGAGAAGGTGATGTGGGCGTGGACCCGACCGCCGAGCACGCAGCCGGTGAC
>JACCUV010000277.1 GCA_013698495.1 Chloroflexia bacterium | reverse complement strand
CGACTCCGAGAAATGGCTCCACCGCCGAAATCGCATCGCCTGGCGCGACGCCCAGAGCGTTGAGCGCCGCGACGGCCGCCAGTGCGTTTCGCGCATTGTGCATGCCTGGCGCGGAGAGGCGCGCGTTCCGCGGTTCGCTATCCGGACCGCGAAAGGTCAAGCTCTCGGCTGAAGCCGCAACTTTCCAATCGGCATCGTCGGTTTCGCCAAATGTGACAATTGCAAACGACAACGAGGCTTCATCGCCAAGCGACTTCCGCACGCGACGACAACCGGCATCGTCAGCCGCAATCACGAGCGTACCCCCTGGCTTCGTGTTGAGCGCAAAGGTCACAAAGGCGCGATCGTAGTCGTGCTGGTCATCATAGATGTCCGGGTGGTCGAAACTGACCGAGGTGACGATGGAGACATCCGATCTGAGCCACAAAAAGGAGCGATCGAATTCGTCTGCTTCGACAACCATGTACTCACCCGCCCCCACGGCGGTATTGGCCAGGTTGCCCGGCATTGTCGCGCCTACGGCAAACCCGGGGTCGTGCCCAAGCGCCAGTAATCCCGCCGCCAGCATCCCCGATGTCGTTGACTTGCCGTGGGTGCCGGCGACCGCGATCGAGCGCAGCGGATTTGCGATCATCCCCAACAACTGACCGCGCTTGACGACGATTGCGCCATTGGCGATGGCGGCGTCGATTTCGATCTCCGCGGGTATCTCGGCCCTCCTGGTGCTGACGACCACGTCTGCTCGCGAGGCACACCCAGGGTCGTCGTGCCCAATCGTTACGGGAATGCCATCCGACCGAAGCGCCAGCACAGCCGACGATTCGATCGAATCCGAGCCGGTTACTGTGTAGCCCATTCCCTTGAGCATTCGCGCCAATCCGCTCATGCTGATACCGCCGATGCCAATAAAATGGACAGTTGCGGGAAGATCGGGCAGAGCTGGCTCGTTTGCGACACGTTCGAGGTCCGTCACTGTCAAGATTTCCTCATCCTTGATGAGCGATTTGAGTCGATCGCGATCGTCGCCCGTCGGAACTGCTCACCCCGATCGAACTCGTTGCGAAACATCCCGAAGCTGGCGCAGGCCGGGCACAAGGCCACGATATCGCCTCTCCGAACGTGCGCGGAGGCGGCGTTGACAGCAGATGCCATCGAGTCAAATGTACCGGAAATTGCAATTTGGCGCTCGGTCAGCAACGCTTCGAGCGCCGGCGTGGCCGTCCCCTCGAGCAGGTAGATCAGGGCCTTGGCATGCGCCAGTTCATCGGCAAACGGCGTGAGGTCGGTGCGTTTGTCTGCCCCACCAGCGATGATGTGCAATCGCCGCCCGCGCGGCGCCAGAACGCGAATCCCCGCGACCGCCGCCTCGGGAGCCGTCGCGGAGGTATCGTTGACGTAGAGCACGCCCTCGATTTCGGCCACCACTTCGAGGCGGTTCGGGACGCCCTTGAAGGCCCCGAGGGCCTTGGCGATCGCCTCCTCTGGTGCGCCATAGGCATGGGCCGCCGCAATCGCCGCCAGCGCGTTCCTGGCGCCATGGTCACCGGCGAGCGGCAGCACATCCGGACGAGCAAATTCGAGCGTGGTTTGCCCGTCCCGGATCGTGAGTTCATCTCCAACCAGCCAGGCGCCGTTACCGCGTACGCCTGCAAGACCAAAGGGCAATACCCGCGCATGCGTGAGATCGGTCACCTTGGTGGCCTCCGGGTCGTCGGCGTTGTAGACCACGATGTCGTGTGGCTCCATCGAACTCGCCAACCCACGCTTGGTCGAGGCGTAGTGATCGAAATCGCGATATCGATCAAGATGGTCGGGAAAGATGTTGGTGATCACCGCGACATGCGGGGCGAGGCGATGATCGATTAGCGCCTCAATCTGGAAACTCGAAAGTTCAAGCGCCACTGGCGTGGAAGGCGACAATCGGTCGAGCTCATGCAACGCCGAGATCCCCATATTGCCGGCCAGCAGCGAATCGGTTTTCCACGCCTGAAGTATGTCCCCGATCAGGGCCGACACGGTTGTCTTCCCCTTACTGCCTGTTACCCCGATGATCCGCGCCGGACAGTCGCGAAAGAAAATCGACATCTCCATCTCGATCTGGACCCCGGCCCCGATCGCGGTTGCAAGATATGGCGAGTCCATCGGCACGCCGGGGTTGCGGACAACCACATCGGCGCCCGCCCTGGTGAAATCAACCAGGTCATGTCCTCCGAGATGGTAGGTGATCGGGAGACCATCCAACTCCTCAATCGAACTGGCCAATGCGGTGGCTTCTTGCTGGTCCGTGACGGTCACCCGGGCGCCATGTCCCGCCAGATAGCGGGCGGCGCCCACTCCACCGCCAAGCACTCCCAAACCCATCACCGTGACGCGCTTGCCCTCCCAGCGGGTAGAAGGAGTCGCGTGCAACCCGCCCACCTAGAGCAACGCCAGGGCCACACCGAGCAGACCAGCCATCATCCCGGCGATCGCAAACCGCATCGTGACCTGCGTCTCGGACCAGCCCAATATCTCGAAGTGATGGTGAAGTGGAGACATCTTGAATATCCGTTTGCCGCCAGACACTTTGTAATACCCGACTTGCAGCATTACCGAGAGCATTTCGGCGATGAATACGGCCCCCACCACCGGCAACAACAGCCACTGACCGGTCATGAACGCGGCCGTGGCCAGGGCGGCGCCGATCGCCAGGGCCCCGGTATCGCCCATTATCACCTGCGCCGGATGGGCGTTGAACCACAGGAATCCAGCCAGGGCCCCAACCATCGTGAAACAGAACGTAACCACACCCAGTTGTCCCTGGCGGTAGGCGATGATGCCAAAAGCGCAAAAGGCGATGGCGGCGGTAATTGCGGCCAGCGTATCGAGACCGTCCGTCAGATTCACGGCGTTGGACATGCCCACAATCGCGACAGCTGCGATCGGCACATATATCCAGCCGATATCGAACTGCCCGAAGAATGGCACGTAGGCATGATGCAGCCCCAGTCCCCACGGATCGGGGATATGGAGGACGAAGCCCCCAACAACCCCAACCAGCGTGAGCCACACGAACTTGAATTTCGCGGTCATTCCGCTCTGGCGCCCACCGACCAGGTTCATTCGATCGTCTACCGCGCCCAGCACGCCGGCGGCGATCAGGACCGCCACCGGAAGCAACATCGAGAGCCGACCGACCGTGTTGAAGACCAGGGTCACGATCACGGCCGACGACGTGATCATCAGACCGCCCATCGTCGGTGTTCCAGTCTTGCCAACATGCATCTTCAACTCATCGCGCACCTTTTTGCCGAAGTTCCGCTCCCGCAGGAACGTGATCATTGGGCGGCCGATGATGATTGTGATCCCGAACGCCAGCGAAGCCAACGCCAGTGAGACCGCCATATTCTCATTTTCATCGGATGGCATGACCTGGATCGCGGCAAGCAACACTGAAGGCGGAAAAGCAAGACCTGCGATCATGACCGACTCTGCCCTGGTAACCGGTCCATCCGGTGCACATCGGTGCGGAGGTCCCGCACGAGCGTCTCCATCGCCAGGCCCCGCGATCCTTTGAACAGCACTACATCTCCCGATCGCAGATCGTCTCGCAGGAACTCAACGATTGCTTGCTTCTCACTCTCTCCTTCGGAAAACGAGCGCACGGCCATCTTCCGATCGTCGCGCTCCATCAACAGCGCTTCTTCCGCAACCACCCTGGCGGCATCTCCGTACGTAATCAGCAAATCGACAATCGCGCCCGCCCGGCGCCCGACAACGCGGTGCTCGTCTTCCGAAATGCGTCCGAGTTCGCGCATTTCGCCGAGCACGGCAATTCGGCGACTGGCCGGGATATCGTCCAACAACCCAAGCGCCGAGAGCACCGAGGGCGTGCTCGCGTTGTAGGTGTCGTCGATCAGGTCGGAACCGGCGGGACCGGGCGCAAACAGCAAACGCACTTGCGTATCGGGGTCCTGCAAACCAGCCAGCATCTCCGATATGTGCATGCCGAACGCGTGGCCCACGGCCAAGGCGACTAACGCGACCTGCACGCCATGCGACCCCACAAACGGCACCTTCACAAAATAGCGTTCGTCGTCGATCGTGAGCCAGAAACTGGCGCCTTTGAGACCGTCCGACGTCACCGAGTCGGCCCGCACGTCGCAATGCGCGCCCAAGCCGTAGAACACAACCCGAGCCGAGGTTTTCCCCGCCATTGCGCGGACCCGCTCGTCGTCGCCGTTCAACACGGCAATCCCATCCGCGGGAAGTGAGCGAACCAGTTCCGACTTCGTCTCGGCAATCGCGTCGATCGTGCCCATCCGCTCAAGATGGACCGGGTACACGTTGGTGACCACTCCCACCTGTGGCTCGGCGATGCCCGCGAGGAGCGTCAGTTCGCCGAACGCGTAGGCTCCGCCCATTTCAAGGACCATGACCTCGGTGTCGTCGGGCGCCTCGAGCAGCGAGTATGGCAACCCGATTTCGTTGTTGTAGCTACCAGGGCTCTTGTAAACACGCCGCTTTTGACTGAGAACGGCGGCGATCGACTCCTTGGCGCTGGTTTTGCCGATGCTTCCGGTCACCCCGACAATGGTCAGGTCCAGCCGATCCCGACGCCACTTCGCCCACCGCTGAAGTGCGACGGTCGTGTCGTCGACAATGATCAGCGGCAGGTTCATTTCAGTGTGAGCGTCGGCCCAGTCACGGGAAACAATCGCGGCCGCGGCGCCGTTGGCCCCGGCATCCGTCGTGAAGTCGTTTCCATCGAAGTGCTCACCCTTGATCGCAATATAGAGATCGCCGGGCCGCACCTGGCGGGCATCGCGTTCGAGCCGCGGGAAAACGTGCCCGCCTGGAATCTGGCCACGCACCTCGCCTTCGGCGCCGGCCAGCACGTCCTTCAACCGATACCGATTCATAGGCTGCTTCCTCTGCTGGCCACCCGGCCGTTGGCGTCCAGTCGCTCGGCCACACGCATGATCGCGCTGCGGCTACGCGGGTTGGCGCCAACTTCTTCCGCGCTCGCTCGAACCGGTTTCCCGATTCGCCGCAATCCGGGAATAGTGTCGCACGTACAGACCGGTTGGGCCGGGGGACAGACGCACGTGCGCGACTGCGACTCGATAAACCGCTTGACGATGCGATCCTCGAGGGAGTGAAACGCGATCGTCACGAGGCGTCCTCCCGGCGCCAGTGCCGCCACCGCCGCTGGCAAAACCTCGGCGAGGGCATCGAGTTCGTGGTTCACTTCGATTCGCAGCGCCTGGAACGAGCGCGTGGCCGGGTGAATCGCCGACCCGGGTCGCCGACCTACCGTGCGCTCGATGAGCGAAGCAAGCTGCCCGGTCGTCTCGATCGGCGACTGCTCGCGAGTTCGGACGATGGCCGAGGCGATTCGGCGCGATTGCCGCTCCTCGCCAAGGGACCAAAAGATCCTCGCCAGTTCCTCCTCGGACTCATGATTCACCAGTTGACCAGCGGTGGCGCCCGCGCTCTGGTCGTATCGCATATCGAGGGGCGCATCGAAGCGAAATGAAAATCCGCGCTTATCTTCATCCAACTGGTAGGAGGACAATCCGAGATCCAGGAGTACCCCGTCCGCCGGACCAAGTCCTTCGTTCGCCACCACCGAAGCCAGGTCGCGAAAATTCCGGTGGACGATTCGTAATCGATCCACGTTGCCGGGAATGGTCCGCAACCTGTCGGAACGAACGGTGGCGTCGAGGTCGGCATCGATCGCGACGACTTCTCGCACCGGGGGTTCGTGCCGCAACAGATGCGCCGTGTGCCCTCCACCGCCAAAGGTGGCATCGATATAGATGCCCCCGGCCATTGGATTCAATGCGAGTACGGCCTCATGCAGCAGCACCGTCACGTGACCGTCGGCGGGATCTCTCGTGGACGTCATGTGCGATGCATCGAGATCGCGATCGGGTTCGTTCAAGGAATGACCAGGCATGTGTCGTCGTCACGATAGACAGTCGAGAGCGGCGATCTGATAGGGGACCGCATTGTGAACCGATGCTACAGCATTCCCGCCAGACGAGCCGCGATATCGTCCGCGGCGGCGTCCATTTCACGAGATGTTTCACTCCAGCGTCCGGGATTCCAGATTTCAACTGACGACTGGACACCGATGATCACGACCTCCCGTTCGATGCCGGCGAACAATCGCAGTGCGGGCGGCACAAGAATCCGACCCTGGGAATCGAGCTGAAGATCGAGCGCCTCCGAAAACACCATTCGTCGAAACTGGCGGACATCGAAATCGGCGATCGAAAGCTCGTCGAGGCGCGACGCCAGCGATTCCCAGGCGATCCGCGGATACAGCGCGATGCAACCGTCGAACCCTCGCGTCACGACAAGTCCGTCCGCCAGAAACGGCCGGAACCGCGACGGCACCGCCACTCGGCCCTTCGCGTCCAGATAGTGATGGTGGCTGCCTAGAAACAATCGACTACCAAATTCGCTACAATCAGGTCACTACCGCCGGGTGTATTGTCCTATTATCCACAATTCGACCCACTTTTCCCCACATATACCCATATTCATCCACATTTGCATCCAAAAGCGACCGGCGCAAGGCGAGGCGAGTCGCACATCCCGAGTCGTCGGTCGTATGGGCGAACGGCCGGTCACGTCACGGATTTGGCGGGTGAGGGTGCGGGCCTGTCCGCCCGTCTCGCGGTGAGTGCGATTACCAATTGCCGGACGCTCCAGGTTGGCAGCGATCACCGCATTTTGGGCTGGGAGCGGTCCGCATATTGGTTGACCCGGGGCGCGACCCAATGAGGCATGGTTGCGCGATGAGTCAACCAAGACGCTACCCGCTTTGATCGGAGCCGATCGTAGCGATCTTCTGACCAATCGAAACAGTCGATCCCGGCTGAAGCGAGAGACCGGAAATCGTCCCTGCCTTGTGCGCGACAAGTTCGTTTTCCATCTTCATTGCTTCCACCACGCAGATCACCTCACCCTCCTCGACACTCGCGCCATCTTCGATCCCGACCCGGATGACTGTGCCCTGAACCGGGCTCAGGAGATCGTCCCCACTGGCCGTCACCGCTCCGCCGCGCTTGCCGGCTGGTCGTACCGGTCGTTGCCTGCCCGATCTGCCACTCTCTCCGCCATGAGCCGGGAGACCCCTGACCGTCGTTGCGAAACGCCGCCCATCGATCTCAACCACCAGGTCCAACGGGGGAGTCGCCATGGACGCGGTTTCTTCGGGGGCCGCTGCTTCGGCGGCAATCGGCAGCACTTCCGGATGATCGGCCAGAAACGTCGTCGACACATTCCCCGCCACGAACTCGGGGTGCGCGAGCAGATTGAGGTGAAACGGAATGGTCGTCGCCGGTCCTTCGATCTGAAAATCGTTCAGCGAGCGGACCATTCGTGAGATCGCTTCGTCTCGAGTGCGGCCCCAAGCGATCAGCTTGGCGATCAGGGAGTCGTATTGCGGCAACACCGCGTCCCCCTGGCTCAGGGCTCCGTCGACTCGCACGCCAAACCCTACCGGCTCCCGGTAACGGCCGATTGTGGCCGGAGTTGGCGCGAAGCCGCGTCCGGCGTCCTCCGCGTTGATCCGACACTCGATCGCCCAACCGTGGGTACGCACATCGGAGGCGGAAAACGACAGCGGTTTGCCCATCGCCACATCGATCTGCTCGCGCACCAGATCGATCCCCGTCACCATTTCGGTGACCGTGTGCTCAACCTGGATCCGCGTGTTCATTTCCAGGAAGAAAAAATCGCCTGACGCATCCACCAGGTACTCGACAGTCCCGGCGCCCGTGTAGTCGACCGAGCGGGCCAACTCGACCGTCGCCTCGCCCAGTTTCTGGCGCAGCGCGTTGTCAACCGCTGGCGAAGGAGACTCCTCGACGAGTTTCTGGTGGCGGCGCTGCACCGAGCAATCGCGTTCGCCGAGAGCGACCACGTTGCCGTGACTATCGGCAAACACCTGGACCTCAATGTGCCGTGGTTGTTCGAGGTACCGCTCGAGATAAACCTCCGGATTGGCGAAATAGCGTTCGGCCTCGCCGCTGCTTCCCTGAAACGCGTCACGAAGCTCGGAATCCCCGTGAGCGACGCGAAATCCGCGGCCTCCACCACCGCCAACGGCCTTGACCGCCACGGGATATCCGATATCGCCCGCCGCCTCAAACGCGTCTTCAACACTCGCGACCGGCTCCTGGGTTCCGGGCACTGGTGTGAGACCGGCGGCGGCTGCGATGTTCCGTGCCGCCACCTTGTTACCCATCGACTCGATCGCCTCGGGCGAAGGTCCGATAAATGTCAGACCGCTGTCGATAGTCGCCCGGGCGAACATCGCGTTCTCGGCCAGAAAGCCGTATCCGGGATGGATCGCGTCGGCTCCCGATTGCCGGGCTGCGTGCAGGACCGCCTCAATGTCGAGATAGGCCAGTCCGTCACCGGCCCGCAGACGATAGGCGTCATCGGCGTAGCGCACGTGCGGCGCCGACTCCTCGCCCTCGCCGAACACCGCGATCGACACAATGCCCATCTCCCGGCAGGCGCGCGCGATGCGCAACGAAATCTCGCCTCTGTTGGCAATCAGCAGGCGTTCGATTGATCGATCGGCAGACATCGACACCGGTTCACTCCCCATCGAGGCACGTCACGCAACTTATTGGGCAAAGCTTAATCGCATCGTCCTGGATCGTCGCCAACACGCTTTTCCCTGCCCATTCCGTCCGAAACGTTCTGATTGGTGGCGGACTCCGCCAATACCCTACTCGCATGGCAGTCTTCGGTGTTTGGTATACATGAGATTGCGAAACGCAGTCAGCCGCCACACGCATTGACCTGACTCCGACTCAGTTCCGAATCCAGGATGAATTTCAGTTGAGAACCGTCTTTGGCGCAA
>JACCUV010000269.1 GCA_013698495.1 Chloroflexia bacterium | reverse complement strand
CGTCAGAATTGCCACATCGACATCTCAGCGCTCTATGTCGTCCATGTTGACCACTACCGTTTACCTGCAGGCGAAAGATGGTCGGTTGAGTGTCGAAATTCTCCATCGACACCGGATGCATCCCTACCCGGAGGGTACGGAAATGGGGAAGCACCTGAAGTCCCCACCAATCGACCTTCTTCACTTCTCTGATCCACATTTGACTCAGCCGAACTCAAAGGACGTGGTCGCATCCAGCCCTTGATATCGGGCATGTCGAGACGATCTTTTGTGCCGTCGGACTCACCCTTCCGTCACAAAACGCTGGCTCCAGAGGTGGAAGCTGACGGCATCGTCGGGCGACAGCTCGCGCTTATTGGCTACCGACGAGACACTTGGGTTGACGGCGATAAGCTGAATCGCGTGCCACGGAATCACGAACTCGGGTCCGGTAAATGTCGGGTTGTCGACAGTGATCAGGTACCGATCGACCTTGGGATCGGGCCGGTCGACGTGGGCCTCGCCCGCCCACTCGACGATCCGCAGACCGTTGTTTGCGAGCCCGATCACCTGACCGACGAGGTGTTGTTTGGCAAAGACCTGGGCGGTGAGCCCGACCACCGCCAGATCGCCGTTCTTGAAAAGCGCCGCCATGAAACCCTCCGGATAACTTCCTGAATAACGTACCCAGCGTATATAACCGTCGCGCGCGATTGTGTCGAACCAGGATGACTTTCCTGTGCGCCACAAAGCCTAAAGCGACCAGCGTCTCCAAGGATTGGATTGGCTGTCGACTATTGGAGCAATGGCGCCACCCCACCGTCGAGGGCAAGGGCCCGCTCGTTTTCCGGGCGGCGCCTGCGGCCATCTTTCCAACGCGTGCGGATAATGGGACAATCACGGCACCCTCGGCCACGCTCGGGCGAGGCCGATTTGACGCCCTGAACGATGACCCGGGTCTCGAGGAGTGAATCCGTGACCGCATCACCCGACCCGATCGTTGCCCTGGATAGCAACCGGGTTTCCAAACTCACGGGAATTCCGAAGAGCACCCTTGCCGACTGGGAGAAGCAAGGCGTGTTCAGGGCATCCTACGTTGATCCCCACCCTCGAACCCCGTTTCGGCGAATCTATTCGTTCCGGGACGTTGTCAGCCTCCGGACGCTGGCGATGATCAGGAGAGAGCCTCAGGTCTCGTTCAAGGAGATTCGCAAGGCCAGCGAGTATCTGTCTCGAAATTACAACTCTCCGTGGTCGGAACTCAAGTTCGGATTGCTCGGCGACAAGCTCGTGTTTTGGGATCCCGAGCGCAAGCGGTGGACGCACGCATCGGGACAGGACGTTTTGGAGCTGCACGTCGACGGGATTCCGGAGGAGATCAAGCGGGCGATTCCAGGAGCATTACGTCGCGATGCGTCAGATATTGGCGTCATCACGACGAATCGCTATGTGCATCACAATCGCCCGATCATCGCCGGTACTCGGATACCGACGTCGTCGATCTGGGCGTTCCACGCCGCGGGCTATTCGTCCGATCGGATTTTGAAAGAGTATCCGCATCTCAAACTGGAGGATATCGAAGCTGCCCGGGCGTTTGAACACGAGCAGCGCCAGGCCGCATGACGGAACCGAGCGACCCCCCATCGGAATTTCGCTTCCTTATCGATGAAAATGTGAGCGCTAGCGCGATCCGTGTCCTGCGGCTGTACGGGCGAGAGTTGCTGGAATCGCGCGATGTGATTGGAACTCAGTCGCCAGACCGGATTCTGGAGTGGGTCGCCCACACCCACCAGTGCATCCTCGTTTCCCGGGATCGGGACTTCAAGGCGATTATCAAAGGCGTGAAGGCACGCGAACTTCGAAAGACGGCGCGTACCATCATTCTCCGAGGAAACGAAGTGACAGAAGCGGATCGCTTACAACAGTGCCTGCCAATCATCGAACAGTTCTTTCGGAACGCGACGGTTTCTGGGCTTGACATCGAGTTCATTCAATTGATGGAGGACGACATTAACGTCAAGTATCGAATCCCGGATTTGCGCAATCCGGAACGATGATCGTCCGCACCATACGGACGTCGGGCCAAAGCCTGGAAGGCCATCGGACTTCCAGGCGCATCTCAAATCATGGTGCCGAATGCGGGACTCGAACCCACACACCCTTGCGGGCACCAGCTCCTAAGGCTGGCGTGTCTGCCAATTCCACCAATTCGGCCGACGGCGCCGACATTCCACGGCGCGCGCGACATGCGCTTTATCGGGTAGTGGCTGGTCTTGTGCCAGCCAACAGCCTCAATCATGGTACCGCAACATCAACGACTCGATTCTGATCGCGAGCCGCCTCTGGGTCTTATAGATACCGGAGGAATTGGTTGACGCGTTCGGGAAGAAGCTGCTTGGCATTGATGAGATCCCAAGACTTGCGGTAGACTCCTGTGATCAGGGACACACAGCAATTCTTGACGCAATGGCTACCTTGTTACAGGCAAGGCTTCAATAGGACGTGTACATGAATTGCCAGAACTGCGGCGCGCCAGCTCAGGAGTCC
>JACCUV010000243.1 GCA_013698495.1 Chloroflexia bacterium | reverse complement strand
CTCCGGTCCACGTCGTCCTGCCGGGGATCGAGAAGCTGGTTCCGACGTACGAGGACGCAATGACCCAACTCCGGGTGCTGGCGCGGAGCGCCACTGCCCAGCGATTGACGGTCTACACGACGTTCATCCGCGGCCCATCGCCGGGACAGGAGCAACATCTGGTGCTGGTCGACAATGGGCGTCGCCAGATGCGCGAAATGCCGGAGTTCCGCGAGGCACTGCATTGCATTCGCTGCGCTGCCTGCGCCAATGTTTGCCCGCCGTACCGCGAGGTGGGTGGGCACGTGTTCGGTCACATCTACTCGGGCGCGATCGGGTTGGTGGTGACGCCATTCATGCACGGGATCGAGGCCGCTTCCGGTCCCCAAAGCATGTGTCTGTCGTGCAATGCGTGCGAGACGGTGTGTCCGGTGGGCATCCCACTGCCACGCCAAATCCTCGATGTTCGGGCGATGGTCACCGCAGAGAAGGGTCTCGCGAGTCCGAAGAAGGCGATCCTGGCGGCCTGGTCCAATGCGTGGCTGATGAACGTGCTGCTCAAGATCGGGACGCGGGCCCAACTCCCCTTGACGCGTGGTGGACCGTTTGTACGAGGACGAAGAGTCCCGATCCTGAAGGCGCAGACGCGATGGCGCAGTCTTCCGGCGCTGGCGAGGCGTCCGCTGCGGGATCAGCTTGGGCCGAGTACGACGATGGTCACAACGCCGCTCATCCCCAACGACGCGGCGGGGTTGACCGTTGGCCTTTTTCCCGGTTGCATGACGGAACGCGTCTACCCGGAACAAGGCGAAGCGGTCGCGATTGTGCTCGGCGCGCTCGGCGTGTATGTCGTCCATCCGCCTGGGCTGCATTGCTGCGGACTGATTCACAACAATTCGGGGCACGTGGCGCACGCCTTGGCGATGGCGCGGCGGACGATCGAGCGCCTGGAAGGTGTCGATCTCGATTATGTCGTGTCGGGCAGCGCGAGTTGCGTGTCGATGATCGGTCAGGACTACCAGCATCTGTTCCGGGACGATCCGGAGTGGTTGCCGCGAGCCACGGCGCTTTCAAACAAGGTCATCGACTTCACCTCGTTCCTGATCAAGGTTGCGAAACTGCCTGCCGGCAGTTTGCGCGCATTGTCGGGCCGGGAGCGGGAACTCACGTATCACGATTCATGCCAGGGGTTGAATGCGCTCGGTCTGCACGCCGAACCGCGCTTCCTGATCGAACAGGCGATGGGCGACAGGTTGGTCGAACTCGGCGAGAATACGCTGTGTTGCGGGTTCGGAGGATCGTTCAGCTTCGAACACCCGGAGGTTGCCCGACGACTGATGAACCGCAAGCTCGGCAATGCGGAGGCGACCGGCGCGCGGTTGATTGCGACCGATAATCAGGGGTGCATCATGCACCTGCGCGGCGGGATTGACGCCTCGGGCCGCGAGATCGAGGTGCGGCATATCGCGGAGTTGGTGGTTGAACGGATCCGGGAGCGGAGTGAGACCACATAACCATGTTGGGATCACCACGACAGACATGGTGCGGGTCGACACCATCAGACTTGGTGCGGGTCGACACGGGTTCGACCCCTACGATTGAACGGGAGAGCCAGTGCCGATAGCGCGATTCACGACAAGCGTTAACCCACAACCCCAGATCGGGTATGTCGATAGCGAGACGGTGTTCCCGCTGGCCGATGTCGATGGCCAGACGACAATCGCCACTCTTCTCCAGCTCAGCGCAGTTGAGTTGGTGGCTGCGGCGAACGCGGCCAGGGACAATCCCGATGGGGCGATCGCGGTCAGCGCAATCGAACTCCTGCCCCCGATTGACACCCAGGAAGTGTGGGCCGCCGGAGTTACGTATTTGCGTAGTCGCGATGCGCGGATGGAGGAATCGACCCGGAAGGACGTGTACGACCTTGTCTATGAGGCCGTGCGACCCGAACTGTTCATGAAGGCGACGGCCAGCAGGGTATCGGGATCAGGGGGAACCGTCGCAATTCGGGGCGACTCGACCTGGGACGTCCCGGAACCCGAGTTGACCTTGGTTCTCAATGTTCACGGCGAGATCGTGGGGTACACCGTCGGCAACGATGTGTCCTCACGTTCCATTGAGGGCGAGAACCCGCTCTACCTGCCGCAGGCGAAGATGTACTCGGGTTGCGCCGGGTTGGGACCGTGGATCGCGCTGACCTCTGAGGTGACCGATCCCAACGACCTCGCAATCAGGCTGACGATCGATCGCGCGGGCACGGTGCACTTCGAGGACCAGACATCGACAGCTCAGATTCACCGCACGTTCGACGACCTGAGGTCGTACTTGTTCCGGCACAACAGCTTCCCACACGGGGTGTTTCTGATGACCGGCACGGGGATTATTCCGCCGCCTGAATTCACGCTTGAGGATGGCGACATCGTGCGAATCGCGATTGACGGGATTGGGACGTTGCACAACCCCGTGGTCCGGCTGACGAATTAGGTGACGATTGGATCAGGCGCGATTGCGGTACTGGAAATACGAAACACCGTAGGAAATCAAGCCGGCAATCACCGCGAAAATGATGGACTCCGTGAACGAGTTGTCGAAGAGCAGCCAGACGATGAAGGCCGCAACAGCGGCGACGACGCCGGAGATGATTGGAGCGTTTTGCCTGGTCATGGAAGCCCTTCCCTTGAATCGCGATGATATGCGTTGCGGTCGACAATTGGACAGAGTATACGCGGGGAGTTGGGACACAGGTGGACATTGGCTGGCACAAGACCAGCCACTACCCGTTCGGGAAGAAGTGGTGCAGGCGGAACATTGCGTGATCGACGAATTCAAGATTCATCCTTCGTCGGAATGACAACCGATTCCGCGGCGGAAACCACATCAACCTTTCCATGACTCGCTCCAGAACGGAAACCCGCTATGAGCAAAGATAACTCTCAACCCGAAGGCGCCGCGGCGGGCGAGCTCAGCCATTTCAATGAAGAAGGCTCGGCGCATATGGTCGATGTCGGGGCCAAGGCGGAGACCGAACGGGTCGCGATCGCCAGCGGCGTGGTGCGGATGAACGTTGACACCGCCTCGGTGATTCGGGAGGGCCGGGTCGGGAAGGGCGATGTGCTGGGGATCGCCCGCATCGCCGGGATCATGGCCACCAAGAAGACCGCCGAGATCATTCCGCTCTGCCATCCGCTGCCGATCACGCACGTCGATATCGCCTTCGAACTGCACGAGGATCGGGTCGCGATCCGGGCCAAAGTCGCGACGCACGGCAAGACCGGGGTTGAGATGGAGGCGTTGACTGCGGTTGCCGCCGCCGCGCTGACGATCTACGACATGACCAAGGCGATCGACCGGGGCATGGTCATCGGAGCGATACAGCTTGAGTCGAAGGCAGGTGGCCGATCCGGAAGTTGGGAGCGGGGCGATGCCTGACCCAACGTTTCGGAAAGCCCGAGTGGACGACGTCCCCTCGATCGTCGCGATGCTGGCAGATGACGAGCTGGGGGCGAAGCGGGAGTGGCCGGACGATCTGACGCCATATCGAACGGCGTTTGTCGCGATCGACACGAGTCCCGATCAGTTCCTGGTTGTCGCCGAACACGATGGCGAACTCGTCGCGACGGCGCAACTGACATTCATGGCCGGGATGTCGTCCCGCGGGATGACGAGGGCCCTGATCGAAGCGGTCCGCGTGCGATCCGACCGCCGAGGATCGGGCGTGGGTTCGGCGCTGATTCGATGGTGCATCGAGGCAGCTCGCGAGCGCGGGTGCGGGATGGTCCAGTTCACCTCGAACGCGGCGCGGACCGATGCCAGGCGATTCTACGAGCGCCTCGGATTTAAAGCGTCGCATGTTGGGTTCAAGCTCATGCTGTAATCGACGCCGCTGCATCCCCTTCCGGGTACAATTGCGCGAAACCGCCAGACGCGAAGTCGATTGCTGTTGGAGGAACAAGCGACCATGGCCGCAGCGCCACCTGAACGTGCCCGTTCGGTTTTCGGATCGTCGATGAGTCCGGGAATGGAAAAGGCGTACTGGTATTTCCTTCGCGTTTCCGGCGTGGCGCTGGTGTTCCTTGCCGGTGGTCACCTGTTGATTACGCACTACCTCAATGTGCCATCGGAAACAACGTTCGATTTCGTTTCCGCGCGCTGGGCGAATCCAGGTTGGCGCTCGTTCGACACCCTGCTGCTGGTGGCGGCGCTGTGGCATGGCCTGATCGGGATGCGTTTCTCGATTGCGGATTATGTCCGAAGTGCGGGCGGCAGGCAGATCGGGTACGCCGCGATCTGGGTGTTCGGCGTGGTCTTCACGGTGCTCGGCCTGATCACGATCGTCACCTTCGACGAGGAAATGTCGCGCACGAACTCCGGTCCGCTTTCCGGCGAAATATGGATCGGTGACGTGCTGGGGTACTCGCTGTTCGTGTTCGCGGTCGTCACCTATGTCGCGATGCTGGCGTTGGCGATCTGGATCGTGAGCAACCTCCGGCATGGTCGTCCACCGATCTACGCCGGGGACATTGGGCAATACGCATGGGTGATGCATCGCGCCACCGGGATCGGCATCCTTTTTTTCCTGCTGATTCACATCATCGACATCATGCTGATCGGGCTCGGGCGGGACGTCTACGACCATACGGTCGAGTTCTATGCGAATCCATTCATCATTCCGATGGAAATCTTGCTGGTGGGCGCCCTGATCTACCACCTGCTCAACGGGCTGCGGATTGTGGTTGTGAATTTCAGCGCCAGCGGACCGAGCCACGAGAAGAAGTATTTCTGGTGGGTGATGGGTCTCACGGTGCTCCTGACGATCCCTTCGGCGGTCATCATATTCGCCAAGGAGGTGTTTTAGAGCGCCATGCTTTCGTGCGCTGGCGACCCCAATCTCCATTGGTAGTGGCCGGCCCGAGCGAGCGAGGGAACATGGCGGCCGACAGTTTCTGACGACTTTTGGTGCGAGTTCTTCTGACACCGTTGTGACCGAAATGAGTAATTCCCTTGACCAGTTCTCACGCCACCGTGATCGCGGAATTCGTCGACACTGTCTGGAACCAGGGGAACCTGGCGGATATCGACCGGTTTGTCCACGACGGATATATGGTTGATGGCGATTGTTTCGGTATTGACGGCGTCCGGAACAATGTTCGATCGTTCCGACATGCCTTCCCTGACCTCCGTGTTGACATGACCGTATCTTTGAAGATGCAACAGGGGTGGCCGCGTTGTTGCAACTTCGTGGGACTCATCTCGGCGAATGGAAAGGTTGGCCCGCGACCGGGGAAAACGTTAACTTTCGTGAGGCGGCCTTCTGGACGCTGGCCGACGGAAAGCTCTGCTCGGGAACGTTTGTGGCGGACGCCCTCAGGTTGAGAATTCAGTTGGGCGTCATTCCGGACACGGTTTGGCGGTCGACAAACTCCCCGGAGCAATAACGGGCGGAGCCATTCGACAAACTCAGTGCAGGCTCCAGGTGCGCAACCCTGCACAACATTCAGACGCCGACCTGAAGTCACCGCTCGTTACTCATTCCTGCGGCAGCCAGAAAAGGAAACCAAGGTCGCGGTCGGAGAGCAGCGCGAGCCAGTCGGTCGATCCATCCAGCAACGCAGCGACAACCGCCACC
>JACCUV010000365.1 GCA_013698495.1 Chloroflexia bacterium | reverse complement strand
CCAAATCCCTGCCCATGATCACGACCACGCCGGCCATTCCGAGTCCGATTCCCACCGCCTTGGCTGGACTCATTTTCTCGTCGACGGTCCAGAAGTGGGCGACGATCACCGTGAAAATCGGGACAGTTGCGGTCAGGATCGCGGCCAACCCGCTGGAGATCGATGTCACGCCCCAGAAAATCAGGCTGTAGGGGAGCGCGCTGTTCAAAACGCCCATCCCGAAGAACGGAATCCAGTCGTCGCGGGTTCGCGGAATCGGGAGCTGCCGCAACCGGATCACGATGTAGAGAATCGCCGCCGCCAGGATGACGCGTCCGAAGGCGACCGTCAGCGGCCCGATGTCGTCAACCGCCACCTTGCCGAAGAAGTAGGAGGCGCCCCAGATGATGGCCAGCCCAATCAGCCAGAACCAGTCCCTCGCGCTCATTGTCAGGTTCATGGCGGGGGCGCCCGTTGGCACCCCGAGTTTGTTCATTCAAACCTCAATCGGTGGACAGTCAGCATGCCCACTGCCCTACGAAGTCGCCGCGCACAGGCATACGACGCGCCCAGCGCGACACTGTGAGATGCCGAGTTGATCGGCAGCGGCACTATACTCGGTCACATGGAATCCACCACGACGATATCGAGCATCCGGGCAATCCTCCAGGCGTTCGACCACAGCCTCACGTTGGTCGATGTGACCCGGCCCGAACAGGGGATCGTCAACAACGTCTTCTCTCTTGGCACGTTGCGAACGGACTTCGTGTTGAAGACATTCGACGATGACTCCGGACTTTGGAAGCCACAAAAGGAGGCGGCGATGTACTCCCGAATGCGGGCGCTCGATATTCCGGCGCCAGTTGTTCTCGCCGTCGATGCCTCCAGGACTGTTGCGCCATTCACTTACTCGCTCTCGGCGCGGGTCGAGGGACGGGCTTGGTCGGATGTGCATGCATCGTTGGATGCCGATCAGAATACGCATCACTATGAGCAATTGGGCCTCTACCTGGGCCGCTTGCACGCCAACACGTTTGCGCAATTCGGGGATGTGCATTGCCGCAACGGTGACCTTGTGGTTGGGTCGGCCTACGAGCCGGGCGAGGCGCGCGGTCCATTCACGACGTGGCGACTCATGCACCGGGAGATTGTCAACTCCCGGTTGAGGCTGATCCACGGCACAGCGTTTGAGGACCTGGCGCCCTGGATCGAGGACTACTTCGCCAGAACCGATGGCCTGATCGATTTCGAAGTCGCCCCTCGGTTGCTGCACATGGATCTGCACCGGGGAAACATCCTGATCGAGAACGATCGGATCAACGGAATTCTCGATGTCGAAGAATCCATTGTCGGTCACAACGAATACGATCTGATGCGGACGGAGTTGGCGAACTTCAGGGGTCAACCTCCCGGGTATGAACGCGCTTTCATGGACGCCTACACGCAGCACATCGCGTTGGACGAGGGCTACCTGGCGCGCAAGAACTTCTACGATGCATCAAGGACGCTCGCCTGGATCAGGAGCCTTGTTTTGCACGGGGAACGGTACTCGAAGGGCCAGCCAGCACAGTCAAGTCATGCCGCACGTGCTCACCTCATGGCGTTGATGGGCGGTGGTCAGTCATGAGGTGAGTCCAGATGGTCGTGTGAGACCGCTCCGAGTCAATCGGCGGCGATCGGTGAAGGCGCACCACGGTTGGCGAGGCGCCTGACCAGGCGGCCATCGATCACCGCCATCCCGCCAACAATCAGCGCCATTCCGAGCAACTGCTGGACCAGGAATCGCTCATCCAGGATCGCCGCCCCGAGCAACACGGCCACAACCGGGATCAGATAGGCGACGAGGGACGCATTGGTCGCCCCCGCTGCCGCCAATAAACGGTAGTAGATCAGGTACGCGCAAGCCGAACCAAACACGGTCAACACCAACGTCGATAGGATCGCCGACGTTGTCCACGTCGATGTCTGCCATGGCCGATCGACCAGCGCGACGAAGGGAGTCAAGAGGACGGCCGCCGTGCACAACTGCCCGAACGCAAGGTTCAATGGCGGAATGCCCTTAAGCGAACGGGCATAGACTCCCGCCAGCCCATAGCACAGGCAGGAAACGAGCACCGCCAGCTTGCCGAGACCGCCGCCGCTGGCGAGCGAGCCCAGATCCTGACCGAGAATCAGCAGAACTCCCGACATTCCCAAGCCACTGCCAACAACTTTCGCGACGGAGAAATGTTCGTCGGCTGTCGCGAAGTGGGCCACGACTACGGTGAATATCGGCACGGTCGCGGTCAGGATTCCCGCCAACCCGCTGTCGATCCGGGTCAGGCTCCAGGCGTTGAGGGTGAACGGGAGCGTGGTGTTGAGGAGGCCGAGGACGAAGAAGGGTCGCCAGGTGGCCCAGCCTTGAGGGAGTGAAGTTCCACGGAAACGAATCACGGCGTAGAGGATGGCGGCCGCCAGGATCACCCGGATCAGGACCACCGTCGGTGGTCCGATGTCCTCGACCGCGATGGTGGTGAAGAAGAATCCCGACCCCCACAACAGGGCGAGCAGCCCGAGCAACAGCCAGTTCCCGCCAGTCATGGAGAGGGAAGTCGATGGACCCTTGGGCGTGGTAACGGTGCTGCGCATGACGAATCGGATTCACGAGCGTGGCGCCCGCCCCACTGTAGCAGCGCAAGACGTCGGATCATACGACGTGACCTCGTAAATAATGCGCCCGGAGTTGTGAGTGAAATCCCACTTACCTCGAATTGAATTGTCACTTCGAGTGGTGTGTCGAGTATTCGTTGACACTCCCCCAACCGTCACTCTGGTCCTGAGACTGCCGAAGGAAGGAAGAGTCGCCCGCCCGGAGCCTGTCGAAGGTCCATCCGTGTCAGCGGACGCTCCTTGGCAGCCCAATCAGGCGCCGACTCCTTCGTCGAGTGCATCGCCGTATCCGGCGGGGCCGGATTCTTCCGTGAAGCGGAGGAATGACGACGCTGCGTTTGCGACCATGTCAATGCAACCTTGGCACGCCGCCGAGGAACCAGGAATCTTGCGAATTGCTTTTGGCCGCCACGACCGGGAGTGATTAGCCT
>JACCUV010000215.1 GCA_013698495.1 Chloroflexia bacterium | reverse complement strand
TGACAAGTAAGTAGCGAAAATCGTGCGGAATGTTCACTGACTACACAACGTGAGTCCGTTTCCGGATCCAGGGGGCGGTCGCAAACATGGCCACGGACAGACTGGTTGGAGGTATATGGAGGCCGGTTGATTTGACACGAGCTACGTACCAGACTGAAACTGCGCCAGCGAAAGGATCGACCCTGCGTGAGCCAGAAGAGACCGCGAAGTCACCCGCGAAACAAGCAGGTCGCAAAAGTCGCGACGCCAGAGGCGCCTGCTCAGGCAGTGCGGGCCCCGGCTGTCGTTCCCGATCGCGAGCACGTCACGGGTGACGACAATGGCTACCTGGAGATCGGGTTGGCCGTTGGCGCCCTGGCGGTTGTCGCCGTGATGATCGTGCTGATCATGATGGCCGCGAACTAGTTTGAGGACGACGCGACCAATTGCGCGTCACCGGAGATGGAAGGCGCCTGGCCGGCAGACCATTGCGCGACGACCAATTCAGGTTTGACTTGGGCGGTATATCAGGACCAGAACGCGCATCGCCAGAATAAAACTTACCACCATGAGCCCATAGCCCATCAATTGATACATGCTCACCGTTTCGGTGACCACGGGACCACCCTCCTGTCCCAGCAAAATCACGGACATGACGCCTGCGGTTGACGCCAGGATGGTTAACAGCGCCTCATGTAGCCAGGCGCCAATCGTTTCACGATCGCGCTCGTTCGCGAGCGGTCGGACGTTGACCGTGAGTCGCCCCTCCTCAAGCGCCGAGGCAATCCGATCCACTCTCCGAGGCAGCCGACGCAACAAGGGGAGGAGCGATGTCAACTCGTCCGTAAGGGTCTTTTGCAATGCGCGTGGGCGCAATTGCTCGCTGAGATACGCAGATGCGAACAAACGTGCTTCGCTCATGACGTTGAAGCCAGGCTCGATCTGGGTGAGCGTGCCTTCAAGCGTGGCGATGGCCCGGAACACCGCCGCCACCTCGGGCGGGACAGCGAGGTCGTGTTCGGCGATGATCCGGAATAGATCTGTGAACGTGCGGATGTCCGGCGCAACCCCGGGCGAAAGGTGTCTAGCCATAAACTGCCCCAGCGCTCGCTCAAGCCGATACTCGTCGAGATCGTCTGGTCGCCTGACAAGATCCAGGAGCGCATCGCTGGCGGCGATCGGGTCTCCCTGATCGAAGGCAAGAATCAGCCGCACCAAGGCTCCTCGAAGCACCCCGTCAATACGGCCAACCGATCCGAAATCAAGCAGCGTAAGCTTGTCGTTGTCAAGGAGCATGACATTGCCAGGATGCGGATCGGCGTGGAACGTGCCATCGATTACGATCTGGCGCAAGAGCGAGTTCAGCAAGGTCTGGCCGAGTAATTGGGCATCCAGCCCGCGGTCGGCAATGGCGCTGCCCGCATCGCCAATTGGGATTCCGACAATGCGTTCCATCACTAGCACCCGATCGGTGCACAGTGCCGGATACAGCTCAGGAATGTGGAGACCGGATTCGTCCGTTCGCTGCTTGGTTGCCGCGGCGACCACAGCCAGGTTCCGGGCCTCGACCCGCAAGTCGAGCTCTTCGCGCAGGGCGGTGGCGAACCCGTGGGAAAGTTCTACCACCCCTATTGCTCGTCCCCACGCAGTGCCGCGCTGAAGCGTCACGGCAAGACGGTTGACAATATCGAGGTCTCGCTCGACTTCGACAATGATCCCCGGTCGCCGGATCTTGACGACCACCTCTTCGCCAGATTTCAGGCGCGCGCCATGGACCTGGGCAATCGACGCCGCCGCCAATGGCTGGCGCTCGAAACTGGCGAAGAGCTCATCGACGGTTCCGTGAAGGCTCTCATCGACTGACCGCTCGATATTTGACCATGGAACTTCCCGCGCCCGACTCTGCAGCTGACTCAACTCATCGACAAATTCCTTGGGAAGCAGGTCGCGACGAGTGGAGAGAATTTGACCCAGCTTGACAAATGTGACGCCCCCGTCGCTCAGCGCCAGCCTCAATTTCCGGGCGAGTTCGGCGCGTCCATCGGGGGATCTCAGTTCGGCGCGACGCCCGCCGCCGAGATAGGCGCTCAATCCATGCCGAAAAATGATGCGCCCAATCTGCCAGTACCTTGCTGATCGCGCACGCCAGCGCCTGAAGGCGCGCACCATGTAAACTGGCCCAGGGAGGGTATTGCTGGGGACAAGCGCCTCGGCGATGACCAGGAAGACCATACCTATCAAGAGGGCAATGGCGATGCCGAGAAAGACAAACCAGAGTGTGGGAAACGCGCTGGTTTCCTCAACCAACGCCCCTTTCCTTATCGCCTGATCGACCATGCCGCCTACGGCGAACACGACCACTCCAGCGATGACGAGCCGCGCCAACGAGAACCTGACGCCAATCAGGCCGCGCACGGTGAATGCGAAGACAGCAATCAACATGAATGTCAGCACAAGATAGATCGGCCACGCGAATGTCATCAGCTCTCCTCTTTTCATTGGTCCAGAGATGACCTGCGCTAAGAATCGCTTGGACCATGTCACGGTAGCACAGCGGTTCGCGCAGTTTTGGGAGGCAAGCAAAACGGCGCCCAGCAATTCTCCCAGGCGCCGTGTTCGATTCAGGACTGGAGATGCTTTCCGGCGGGTCCGGCACGCGATCCGTAAACTTATGAGAACGTCACTTTAGTGATCGCGCCTTCGTTGGCCTGGGTTACGAGTTTGGCGTATTTGGCCATCACGCCACTGGTGTAGTGCGGGGCGGGGGCGACCCACTCCCGCATCCGGGCTTCGATTTCGTCGTCGCTCAGTTCGACGTTGAGCGTGCGGTTGTCGGCGTCGATCACGATTGTGTCGCCCTCTCGGATCGCCGCGATCGGACCGCCGACAGCCGCTTCCGGGGCAACGTGCCCAATCATCAACCCGCGCGTCGCACCGCTGAACCGGCCGTCTGTCAACAAGGCAACGTGTTTCAGGCCCTGCCCGACGATTCCGGCGGTGACACCGAGCATTTCTTGCATGCCGGGTCCACCGACCGGTCCCTCATAGCGGATGACCACGACATCGTTCTCGACAATTTGGCGGTTGAGGACCGCTGCGTGGGCGGCCGGTTCGGAATCGAAGACGCGCGCCGGACCCTTGTGATACGTGTGCTCGTACCCGAAGAGTTTGACGACCGCGCCATCGGGCGCGATGTTGCCCTTGAGGATATTGAGCCCGCCGGACGCCTTGATCGCAGTCGCCACCGTGTGAACCACGTCCTGACCCTCGGTTTCGACCGCGGCAGCGGCTTCGTCGGCGAGCGAGCGCCCCGTTGGCGTCAATGCCGAACCGTGCAGGAACCCGCCCTCGACCAGCCGCTTGGCGACAAGTTGTGTGCCGCCGGCGCGGTCGAGATCGGCGGCGGCGTACTTGCCGCCTGGCATCAGGTCCGCAATCAGTGGGGTGCGCCGCGAGATCTCATCGAAGTCTTCGATGGTGAGCTCGACATTGGCCTCGCGGGCCAGCGCCAGCAGGTGCAACACCGAATTGGTGGAACCGCCACTGGCTGCCACACCGGCGATCGCATTTTCGAACGCCTCACGGGTCAGGATGTCCAGGGGGCGCACGTTGCGGCTGAGGAGGTCCATGATCAGCTCGCCGGCCTGGGCTCCAATCGCTTCCTTGCGGGGGTCGACCGCTGGCGCTGAGGCGCTGCCCAGCGGCGAGAGGCCGATGAACTCCATCGCCATCGCCATCGTGTTCGCGGTGTATTGGCCACCGCAGGCGCCCGCTCCCGGGCAGGCGACATCTTCCAGCGCCTTGAGGTCCGCGTCGCTCAGGTTGCCGGCGGCGTTGGCGCCGATCGCTTCGTAGACAGAACGAATCGTCACTTCGTGCCCGTTCCAATAGCCAGGCATGATCGAGCCGCCGTAGACGATGAACGCTGGCACGTTGAGCCGGGCCAGGGCCATTGAGAGACCGGGCAAGGTCTTGTCGCAGGCGCCGAGACCGATGATCGCATCGAACATGTGACCGCGACCGACCAGTTCGACCGAATCGGCGATCACCTCGCGGGAGATGAGCGAGGTCTTCATCCCCTCGGTGCCCATCGTCACCCCGTCGGAGATGGCGACGGTGTTGAACTCCATCGGTGTGCCGCCAGCCTTGCGGACACCTTCCTTCACGTGTTTGGCGAGGCGGCGCAGGTTGTAGTTGCATGGCATCGTTTCAATCCAGGTGTTGGCGATGCCGATGATCGGCTTCTTGAGGTCCTCATCGGTGAAGCCGATGCCCTTCATCATCGCCCGCGCCCCGGCGCGATCGTTGCCGTCGTAGAGGGTCTTGCTGTTGAAGCGCATGTCGAAGCCATTGCTGGACCCGTTGGAACCGTTTTCTGAGGTCATGAGCCGAACATCCTCTCTGTCGCGGTGGTGTCGGAAGAGGAGACGGGCCGACACACGGGTCGGCCCCTACGAGGCGCTGGACCGACACACGGGTCGGCCCGTACGATGAACGGTCGAGGCTCGTGGTGAAAGTGTCCGATCAATGGCGGGAATTGGCAACCCTGCCAGGAAGAGGCACAATGTGCATCTACACAACGCCGAGTCGGGCACACCAGCGGGGAGATTCACGGCATGGGCGAATCGACACTGCCGAATGGCCAACCCCAACACCTCCAGTTCGGAATCCAGGTAATCCAGACGTGGAGCTGGACGGACCTGTGCAACCGCTGGAAGTGGTTCGAATCGCTTGGATTCGAGAGCCTGTGGCTGACCGATCACCTGACGCGCACGGCCAAACCCGGTGAGCCGTACCTGGAAGCGTGGACCTTGCTCAGTGCGCTCGCCACGCAGGTCGAGCGGGCGAGAATCGGGGTCCTCGTCAGCAGCAACACGTTTCGCCACCCGTCGTTGCTCGCCAAAATGGCGGTCACGCTCGATCACATCAGCAACGGACGGCTGGAACTGGGGATCGGGGCCGGTTGGTTCAAGCCGGAGCACGAGATGTTCGGGCTCGACTTCCCGGAAACCGGCGAACTGGTCGATCGCTACGCCGAGGCGCTCGATTTACTCGATCGATTTCTCAGCAACGATCTGACCAGTTTCGAGGGCGAGTATTACACACTGCGCGAAGCCCCAAACCGGCCTGCACCGATCCAGCGGCCACGTCCACCTCTTGTGATCGGAGCGCATGGTCCGCGCATGATCAATCTGGCGGCCCGCTATGCCGACACCTGGAACTCGCGCGGGACGCCAGCGGAAATGCGGGAACGCAACGAGCGGATGGATGCGGCCTGCCACAGGAACGGCCGCGACCCGGAGAGCGTGAAGCGATCGATGCTCTACGTCATTGCCCAAATGACGGACGAAGACCCGTGGGCCTCGGCGGACGCCTTTACCGATTTCGTCGGGCGGTTCCGCGAGGCCGGCGTCCAGGAGTTCATCCTCCAACCGCCACCGCCTGAGGAATTCCGGGTCGTGGAACGAGTGGCGATCGACGTGATTCCCGGTCTTCGAGCCGGTAAGGCGGGGTGACGCTGAGGGAGCCGTGTATAGTCAACCCGTGATGTTCCGCCCGATTTCACGGCAGGGCGCCTACGGCGTGACTATACTTGGGGCATCGCTAACTGTGGACGTTGAGCTACCGTCGCCCGCCCACGGATACGGCTGGTCTGTTCAGTTAACGCCAGGACGACTTCATCGATGGACTTCGCCAGTTTCCTGCTGACCATCCTCAATATCCTGACGTTCCTGCTGATTGCGCGGGCGCTCTTTTCCTGGTTCGATCCGGGGTTGAGTTCGACCGTTGGCAAGTTCCTGCGCGATGTGACCGAACCGATTGTCGCGCCGGTGCGCCAGGTGATCCCGCCGATGGGCATGCTCGATCTTTCGATCATGGTCACCATGCTGTTGCTCATCGTGCTGCGCCAACTGATCGCGGCCACGCTCACCGGCTAGTGCTGGTGAGGTTTGAGCAACCATTGCGATCGGCTGGACTTCGTCGGCCCACGATTGAGTTGCTATTCCGACGCAGGAGGACTCTTTGGCTTCGATGACAACGAACGGCCAGTGAACCTGTGTTAGTTTTCCTGTAGGCAGCCACATCAGCCGGCCGCGACGACACGATTCAGGAGCATCCGATGTTTTTGCGTATTCTCTTTCTCATCGCCTTGATCGGCATCGTTGGCAGCGACTCCCGGGCCGCATCGAGCGACGAAGACAGTGAAGAAGCGCAAATGGGCGGCGAAGGCTTCGGGAACGTCGTCATGATCTTCGTGATCCTCGGCGTCGTGGCGCTGGTTTCGGTGATCGTGATCGGCATCCTGGCGGCGACCGGGCAGTTCGAGAACACGGCCGTCGATCCACGGGTCTAGTGTTCTGCCAACGCTGCGGCGGCGCAACCGAAGTCCAGGATCGCGACGGTCGCCTTCGGCCCGTCTGCCTGGCTTGCGGCGCCGTCACCTTCCTCGACCCGAAACTGGCGGTGACAGTTATCATCGAGCGAAACGGTCGCATTCTTTTCGGCAAACGGGCCGATTGGACGCGATCGCCCGGCAAGTGGAGCTTTCCGGCCGGATTCGTCGAACGGGGAGAAGTCGTGGAGCAGGCCGCGATCAGGGAAGTGCGCGAAGAGGTCGGGCTGACGATCGAAGTCGGACCTGTACTCGCGGTGCTCTCGGATCCCGGCGAACCGGTGGTCCTCCTCGTCTTCCCCGCCACCAACGTCACTGGCGAACCCTCGCCTGGCGACAACTTCACCGACATCGACTGGTTCGCGCCCGACGCCCTGCCTCAACTCGCCTTCGAGCACGATCCCGACATCGTCCGCATCTGGCAAGACTGGCGCGGCTCACGCGCCATCCCTTAGCGGGCCGACCTCGCCTTGTCGCGAGTGTCCTCCTGGCCACACTCACGTTTACAGCCCCAGTATCGGGCGGAGCAAGCTCTGCGGCCCTACCATTGTCCATCCCGGGCCGAACGCATCGACCCGGCGAAAGGTCGTGATATGTCCACCCTTGCCCCGTCGAGTCGCCCCCGGATGCTCACCGGAGATCGGCCAACCGGTCCCCTTCATCTCGGGCACCTCGTCGGATCGTTGCGCAATCGCATCCGCTTGCAAGCAGACTACGATGCCTGGTTCATCATCGCCGACCTCCACATGTTGACCACCAAAAACACCCCTGAGGACATTGCATGCGTCGATAAACGAGCCCGGGATCTGGTGCTCGACGCCCTCAGCGCCGGCATCGAACCCGACCAGGTTGTCTTCTACCTGCAATCGGCCATTCCAGAAATTCACGAATTGGCGGGCTTGCTCCAAAGCCTGGTCTCGGTCTCACGGCTGGAGCGGCTGCCCGCGCTCAAGGACATGGCCCGCGACGCCGGAGTCGAGATGTCGTTCGCGCTGCTCGGCTACCCCATATTGCAATCGGCCGACATCCTCAGCGTCCGCGCCAACGCCGTGCCTGTCGGGAAGGACAACTACGCCTTTGTCGAAGTCACCCGCGAACTTGCCCGCCGCTTCAACGGCAAATACGGCGAGGTATTCCCCGTGCCCGAGATCATCGCCGGCGAGGCCCCGACGCTGGTCGGAACCGACGGCAAGCGCAAGATGAGCAAAAGCCTCGACAACGCGATCGCCTTGAGCGACGACGCGACGACCGTGCGCAAGAAGGTGATGCGGATGTACACCGATCCTAACCGGATCCGGGCTGACATCCCAGGTACGGTCGAGGGAAATCCGGTCTTCGCCTGGCTCGACGTATTTGGCTCGGATCGTGAGCGCATCGGCGAGATGAAGCGACGCTACGAGACCGGCACGATCGGCGATGTCGAGGTCAAGGCACTTCTTGCGGATGTCGTCAATGAAATATTGGAACCGATGCGCGAACGGCGGGAGCGGTTCGCGGAACCAGGACTCGTGGACCGGTTGATTGTGGAAGGCACGGCGCAGGTGCGGCTCGAAACCCAGGCCACCGTTCTCGCAATGAAAAAGGCGATGGGATTGACCGGCGCCTGGAACCGCATTCGCCGCAAGGCCGAGCGCTCGCCATGACCTCACTCCGCCGAATCCGGCTTCCGGTAAATGTTGACCGATATCCGTACGGTCGCAGCTGGATCGACCGACGTCGACACGATTCGAAAACACAACTTGTCGATCCTGTGGTCCGCCCATCCCGCAAGCCCCGGGCTGATGGACGGGAAATCCCCCACCCCCCATGCCATAAACACGGGGAATGCCTCTCCCCGGTGGCCACGATCCAGGCCTACACTGATTTGGAACAGCACTGATGTCGCTCGCCAGTGGAAAGGGCTTGCATGGGCGATTTGATGGTGGCGCGAACCCAAATGGCGACCTCGCTGGGGTTTCACATTGTCTTCGCGGCGCTCGGGATCGGCTTGCCGCTGTTGATGGTGATCGCCGAGGGCATCTACCTCCGCACCGGCAATCCGGCTTATCTCGCGCTGGCGAAGCGCTGGTCGAAAGCCTTCGCAATCCTCTTTGCCGTCGGCGCGGTTTCCGGCACGATCCTCTCCTTCCTGCTCGGGCTGCTCTGGCCACGATTTATGGAGTACGCCGGCGGCATCATCGGGATGCCGTTTTCGATGGAAGGGTTCGCCTTTTTCGTCGAGGCGATTTTCCTCGGCATCTATCTCTATGGGTGGAACAAGCTTTCACCACGGGCACATTGGCTGAGCGGGATTCCGGTAGCGATCGCCGGGGCCGCTTCGGGTATTTTCGTGGTCGCCGCCAATTCCTGGATGAACAGTCCGACCGGCTTCGACATCGTCGATGGCGAGGTCACGAACGTCGATCCGGTGGCCGCGATGTTCAACGATGGGTGGTTCCACCAGGCCCTGCACATGACGCTGGCGGCCTACGTCGCGACCTGTTTCGGCGTGGCCGGCGTCTACGCCTGGGGTATGCGCAAGGGCAATCGGGATGCGTACCACGTTAGCGCACTGAAGATCGCAATGGGTGTAGGCGTTTTCGTCTCGATCCTGCAAGCGGTCAGCGGAGACCTGAGCGCGCATTGGGTCGCCCAGAACCAACCGGTGAAATTCGCGGCGATTGAAGGATTGTTCGAAACGCGGACAAACGCGCCGTTGACGATCGGCGGCTGGCCCGATCCGGAAACGCGCGAGACGAAGTGGGCGATCGAGATTCCCGGCTTGCTCAGCTTCCTGGCCGAACGCGACATCGACGCCGAGGTGATGGGCCTGAACGATGTGCCGATGGACGAGCAACCGGAGCCGCGCGTGGTGCACGTCGCGTTCCAGGTGATGGTCGGCCTGGGCACGGCGATGATTGCGGCGAGTGTCTGGTTCTGGTTCCGCGTGTGGCGGAGAAGGGGCGTCCAGCCCTCAAGGTGGCAACTGATTGCCCTGATCGCGTTGGCCCCGGCCGGATTCGTCGCAATCGAAGCGGGCTGGATCGTCACCGAGGTTGGGCGTCAGCCCTGGATCATTTACGAGATCATGCGCACTGAAGACGCCGTCACCGAAGTCCCCAACCAGTTCGCGGCGTTTGGCGGATTCACCGTGCTCTATGCCGTGCTCGCCGTGACCGCGGTTTGGCTGCTCCGCCTGCTCGCGAGATCGCGTCCGCCGCTCGAACGCACGCGAGGAGATATCGCGCATGATGCCTGACGATTTCTCCCTGAATCTGCCGTTCGCGATTGGGGCAGTGCTGCTCGCCGGCGTCACGATCTATGCCGTCACTGGAGGGGCAGACTTTGGCGGCGGAATCTGGGATTTGCTCGCCAGCGGCAAACGGGCGAAGGAACAACAGCTCGAAATCGCCCGTGCGATCGGTCCGATCTGGGAGGCGAACCACGTCTGGCTGATTTTCGTGATCGTGCTCACCTTCAGTTGCTTCCCACCCGTGTTCGCGGCCCTCAGCACGGCGCTTTACGTTCCGCTCAGTCTGATCCTCGTGGGGATCACGCTGCGGGGCGGCGCCTTCATCTTTCGCGCCTATGCCCACGATGTCATCATCGCCCAGCGCAACTGGGGAGTGGTCTTCGCGGTGACCAGCGCGCTGACGCCAATGCTATTCGGGATGTGCGCCGGAGCGGTCGCATCTGGCAACATCCGGATCGTCGACGGCCGCGTCACGAGCAGCTATTGGACGACCTGGCTCGGCCCCTTCCCGATCACGATCGGATTACTGGCGATCACCTCGTGCGCGTACCTCGCGGCCGTTTACCTCTGCGTCGAAACCGAGGGCGACCTTCAGGAAGATTTCAGGAAACGGGCACTGGGGGCCGCCGTGGCTTTCGCGGTGCTGGGGACCATCGCCTTGCCAATCGCGCGGCGGGACGCGCCGCAAATCTGGGACGGAATTTGGAGCCGTGAAACATGGGTCTTAATACCGGCGGCGGTTGCTGTTGGCCTCGTTACGATCGTCGCCGTCTGGATGCGCCGATTCAGGCTGGCGCGAATCACCGCGATCCTCGGAATCGCGATTCTGCTCGGCGGCTGGGCGCTGGCCCAGTATCCGTACCTCGTCGTCCCCGACCTGACCTACGAGAACTCCGCCGCATCGAATGCGATGCTGAGGGTCAACCTGATCGTGTACGGCTTTGGCGCGGTCATCCTGATCCCCGCGCTGGTGCTATTGTTCGCCATGTTCAAGGGCAAGAATCCGGCAATGACCGGTGAGTACGGAGCTTCAACCGGTGAACTGGACGCACATGAGCAACCCGCCGCCGGGCATTGAATCCACGGAGAATGCGTGATGGCTCGGCCGCTGGTAGTAGCGCACCGTGCGTTGACACCACGAGCGGTGGAAAATGCGCGCTCCGCAATCGGGCTCGCGGCCGCGAGCGGTGCAGACCTGATTGAGTTGGACATCCGGCTCACGCTCGACCGTCAGCCGGTCGTGTTCCACGATGCGTTTCTGCATCGATCGACGCGCGCTCGTGGATGGGTGCGACTTTGGCCGTCGTTCCTGCTCAATCGCATCCCGCTTCGAGACTCATCCAACGCGGACAGGGTGTTGAGTGTGAAAGCCGTGCTTCGGGAGTTCCCGGATGGCGTCCAACCTGCCCTCCACCTCAAAGATCGCGCCGCGCTCGGTTCCGTGCTCCAGTCGATCCGGCGCCACGGCCAGCCAGACCGAACCTGGCTCTGGCTTGAAAATCCGCGAGATGTTCACGCCGCGACGCGACGACTGCCCGGTCTTCGCGTCACCCTTCTGCGCCCGGCGGGATGGACTCCCGCAAATCGCCAGCGGTACTTTGAGGAAGCACAGTGGGTGGGCGCAGCCGGAATCAGCGTGCCCTGGGGTGTTGTGGACGAAGGTTTGCTCCGGCATGCGCACAGCCATCATCTGCTGGTGTTCTCGCGGTTGGAGCGAATGGGCGATGTCGGTCGTCTTGCCGGCCTCGGACTCGACGGCATCATCACCGACGATCCTCGGGCGGTCGTCGAGGGGCTCGCGGCCCTGCCTCCAACATGAACAGAGCCGGGCAACCCCAACGCGGGTTCGCATTGCCACAGCTCATCGGACGTTGGCGCCCCATGTTACGATAATCGGTATCTTCGTAAAACCAGAAGCGTGAGCGAAGGAAAGGTTCGGGCAATGGCGGGCAAGAAGGTCAAGAACGAGGTTGAGAGTATTCGCAACGAGCTACTGAACCTCTCCGAAGCGGTTTGGGCCCTGCGCGAACTGGTTACCGTGCAATCGGCCGTTGCCGCCGCGAGAACGCCAGGCACGTCTTCGAGGTCCTCAACAGCGTCCGGGTCACGAAGCGGTCTGTCCATCGATGGGGATGGTCAGGGCTCGATTGTGTCGCAAGGTGTGGTGCGCGACGCGAACGGCGCCCGCGAGTACCGTTGGGACCTGGAAACCAACACCACCAATCTGCTTGCGCTCGACGATGAAACCGCCGCCCAACTCCTCGCCGCGATCGGTCATCCTCAACGGCTCGCGATCCTGAAGACGATTCTGGACACGCCGACCAGCGCTTCGGATTTGGTGGAGCAGCTCGATCTGGGCACGACGGGGGCGGCCTATCATCACCTCAAGGTCCTGCAGGCGGCCGATGTGGTGACGACGGAGAGCCGCGGCGTGTTCGTGGTTCAGCCGTACAGGGTCTCGGCGATTTTCTCGATCCTCGCCGGCATTGAGAGCGCATCCACGGTTTCGATCAATGGGGCGGCCGATACCGACAATTCAGCCGCGGACGGCCCCGAAGTTACCGGCGGCAAACGCAAGAAGCGATAAGCAGCCCAAGGAGGGGTTTTCGATTGAATGGGGCGTCAAGCATCCATTGACACCTCTCGCTGACGCTCAGGGTGACGGCCTTACGTTGGTCTCCACGCCGCATTGCACATGACTTGCCTGACACCCCGGACCAATTCTGTTCGAGGTGTGAAGCGTCGTGCTTCGTCGGTTGGGGGAATGCTCAGTTCAAGACGGCGGCGGCCTGGTCGGAGCGCTTCTTCTGCTTGGCCCGCTCGTCCTGACTCAAGTACCGCTTACGCAGGCGCAACGCTTTCGGGGTCACTTCGAGCAATTCGTCATCGGCCAGGAAATCGAGCGACTGTTCCAGGCTGAACAGTACCGGCGGCGAGAGGCGGACCGAAATATCGGCGTTGCTGGACCGCATGTTGGTCAGTTTCTTGGCGCGGCAGACGTTGACGGCGAGGTCGGTGGGACGCGGATTCTGGCCGACGATCATCCCCTCGTAAACCTCAGTGCCCGGCTCGATGAAGGTGATGCCGCGCTCCTGGGCGTTGGCGAGGCCGAATCCCAGGGCAAATCCCGATTCCGAAGCGACCAGGGCGCCGCTCCGGTTTTGCTGGATCGGACCCATCCACGGTTCGAAGTCGATCAGGCGCGATGACATCGTGCCGTGGCCCTTGGTCGCGGTCAACATCGCGTTGCGCAGGCCGATCAGGCCACGCGTCGGGATCGCGAACTCGAGCCGCACGGTGCCGCGCCGGTCGTTGACCATGTCGAGCATGCGGGCCCGGCGACTGCCGGTGAGCTCGGTCACCTGACCGACGAACTCCTCGATGACGTCGATCACGAGATGCTCGACCGGCTCCATGACTTGACCGGTGGCATCGCGCCGGGTCACTACCTCCGGGCGCGAAACCTGGAACTCGTAGCCCTCGCGGCGCATCGTCTCGATCAGGACCGAGAGGTGAAGCTCGCCGCGACCGGCGATCGAGAAGACATCCGGCTGATCGGTCGGCTCGACGCGCAGCGAAAGATTCGTCTCGAGTTCGCGCTGGAGGCGATCCCCGAGTTGGCGGGTGGTCGAGTACTGACCGTCGCGTCCGGAGAGCGGCGAGGTGCTCACCCCGAAGGTCAGCTTGAGCGTCGGCTCCTCGATCGCGACCGCGGGCAGCGCCTCCGGGCGTTCGGGATCGGTCAGGGTTGAGCCGATCTTTGCGTCGGCGAACCCGGTCAGGGCGACGAGGTCGCCCGCCATCGCGAACTCGATCTCGCGGCGGCCGAGGCCCTCGAATGTCTGGAGCGAGGTGATTTTGGCGGAAACAGGGTCCCGGCCCTCAGTCAGCAGCGCCAGCGTGTCGCCGGCGCGCAACTCGCCGCGGCGAATGCGGCCAATCGTGATCCGGCCGCGGTGCAGGTCGTAATCGATCGATGTCACCAGCATCTGGAACGGCGCGCCGACTTCGACGACCGGCGCGGGCACGATTTCGAGAATGGTTTCCATCAGAGGGCGCAGATCGGACGCGAGATCGGCCGGATCGAATCCGGCTCGTCCCTCGCGACCGATCGCGAAGATGATCGGGAACTCCAGTTGCGAGGTATCGACGGCGAGATCGAGGAAGAGATCGTTGACGAGCTCGACGACCTCGTCGATCCTGGCCGCGCTCTTGTCGATCTTGTTGATGACGACGATCGGGCGGAGGCCGATTTCGAGGGCCCGAGCGAGAACCGTGCGCGTCTGCGGCATCGGACCCTCGGCGGCATCGACCAGCAACAGGCAGCCATCGGCCATGTTGAGGACACGCTCGACCTCGCCCCCGAAGTCGGCGTGACCGGGTGTGTCGATCACGTTGATCTTGACGTCCTGGTAATCGATCGCCGTATTCTTGGCGAGGATCGTGATCCCGCGTTCGCGTTCGAGATCGTTGGAATCCATAATCAGGACGCCGGCGGCATCCGGATCGCGGAAGATGTGCGCCTGCTTGAGCAAACCGTCGACGAGCGTGGTTTTGCCATGATCGACGTGTGCGATGATCGCGATGTTGCGCAGGTCGGTACGGCGCACGATGTCAACAGCGGTGGTCATAGGGGAGGGCACTTTCGGTAGGCAGGCAATGCGAGGCGTGAGAGGCGGGAGGGTGGCGCGTGGGAAGACCCATGCCGCCACAGCACGGGTCGTCTCTGTAAAACAATTCACTTTGTCATGGTGATTCTAGCATGAGTGACCTGACTTCGGGAGTCCAGATCAACCAGACCCGGCGGTTCGTGATGCCTGATGTTTGATGCGCCCTCCGTATACTGGCATCAGGAGGCGAAGTTGTCACCATGACTGAGACCATGCGCACAACATTGACGATTGACCTGGACATGCTGCAGACCGCGAGGGAACGAGCCGAGGCACGGAGCGAAACGCTCGGCAAAGTTGTCTCCGACATGATGCGGGAGGGCTTGGCAACCAAGGACCGGTCACCCGAATATCGGAACGGGATCAAGCTTCTGCCGAGCCGAGCCTTCACGCGCAAGGTGACCGTCGAAGACGTGAACGAACTGTTGGATGAGTCCGAGCGATTCTGACCACGGTGAAATGAAGCCATGCGAACAACTTTGACCATTCCAGATGACGTGCTAGCCGCAGCCAGGCAGAGGGCCGAAGCACAGGGAGTCACCGTCGGCGAGGCGCTTGGCGAAATCGCGCGCCGCGGCCTTGAGACTGAATTGGAGGAGTGTGAGGACGGCTTCTGGAAAGGTGTCAAATTTTTCCGCGCCGCCCCGGCGAGCCCAGAATCACTCTTGAACTGGTCAACAGGCTCAGGGATGAAACCATTTGCCGCCTACCTGTTGGACGTCAATATCCTTATTGGCATCCTTGACCGGGAACGCGACTTTCATCGTCGGGCGAGCGCCCGGTGCCGGGAAACGGGGCACCAGAATTGGCTAACCTGTCCGACCACAGAGAACGGTGTCGTTCGGATCATGAGTCAATCGTCGTACCCACGACTGACGACCAAAACCGGGAGGGTTCTACAGTCTCCACTCTTTGCGGCTCAAAGGGAACCACTCCTTCGTAACGGAAATCGTTTCCTTGCTCGATGATCCGAAGGTAAAT